>DATCYD010000275.1:0-34049 GCA_036570465.1 Anseongella sp. | reverse complement strand
TAAAAAATGCCTACAAATTTACCTTCCCGCGGCGGACCAACCTCACCGGCATCCGGCAGCTTGCGTCCAATGGCATCAGTAGCAGGCAGCCCATTGCCATAATTCGGGGACATTTTGGTTTCAGGCAATGCTGGCATCGGGTGCCGGACATCGTCCCAGCTATCCACTCCAATGATTTCCAGGGCAAATTCTATAGAAGATGCTTCAGCAGGAGTGCCCAGGTCCCGGTACACGTACCAGACTGGTTTTTTGCCACCGGGATCTTCCTCATCGTCCGGGAAACGACGCAACCCGATTCGCAGCCCTCCTTCTCCCCGATTGTCGATCCAGTTGTGAAACTGAAAAGCATCAATGCCGTCCAGAACCTCCATTTTCTTCCACACATACGCCATGCTGGCCGCCTGTTCCGCCAGGTTCCGGGGCGAATAATCCCGCGAGTTAGGGCCCTGTTCAGACAGGAAAACGGTTCGCTTATACTTACCCAGGTACATGGTCTTAGGCTGTTTCACCCAGGCATCCAGTACTTCAATATTTTTAAAAGTGATCAATGGCGTATCAAACGTGAAATCAACTTTTTCATCCTCCCAGCTTTTGGGCTCAAAAAGCGATTCAGGATAAGGATGATGGGCAATTCCCCAGTCAAAATCTCCTTCCACAGCGGAATATTTAAGAAGGATCTCCAGCAAGTCACGTGAATGATAAAAATGACGGTCCTGGGTCCAATTCCAGTAATGGGTCAGGGAAATAAAGGCTTTTGCATGCGGATCATACTGACGGGCAATCAACTGGACCAGGCGCATGGACTTATGGTACGTATCCATAAAAAGCAATGTATCAACCTCTCCCATGTTGGTCCAAACCCAACCCGCATCCACTTCATTATGAATGATCCAGTGATGAACACGTCCATATCTTTCATCAGGACGGCTGTACCGACGCGCCAGAAAGTTCATAGCCGCAGCATAAGCTTCCACCCCTTCGGCAGAAGTCATGTTGGCCATGCTATAAATCCCCGCCGGATCGCAATCCGGATGTTCCAACAACGCCCCAATAACCTTGTCAGGTGTATTAACCGCCTTATCGATCAAAACAATAGACGAAACCAGAATATCTCGTTTAGCCGCCTCGCGTAAGGTACGATCGTGCCGTTCTATCCAATCACGGTCCGCATACCAGGTCTTTCCTCCATATTTGAAGGGAATGTTTGTTTCTGAAGGCTGCGACCGCAACATTTTGGATATCCACATATTGACCGTCACACTGGTGATCCCGAGTGAATCCAGGTCACTAAGGTATTTGCCGGCATGAAAACCGCCAATCCCCTTTTTACCGGCCAGATGCATTTCAGGCAAATCATTCAACGCATCCACCGTATCGGCATACCGGGCGTGGGAACGCAACTCCACACCCCCTTCCTGCTTTTTTACCAGGGCCCATTTAGAAAGCAAACGATCAGCCAGTTGATCCCCGGAATCATGGTACCGGGGCACAGCTATTCTAAATGAAGAAGCCCCTGCTGCAGGAATTTCAAAAAGGTTTTCAAAGGAAGCATCCCAGGCAATATCTTCATAGACAGGAACCTCTGCCAGGTAAACATGCTGTTCAGCCGGTGTTGTCCCGTTAATGATTACCGAATCGGCTGTTACCCAAACCCGTTGAACTTCCAGGGGATAATTTCTGTTCAGATAAGATTTCAGGGCCGCTTTATGAACGGCTTCCGTCTTGTTTTTCTTTTCATAATTGGCAGCCCGGGCAAGCTCTTGCTGATTGGGTTTTCTGAAGCGAATATTGCGGATCTGTACCTGATAGCCCGAACGACTCCCAAAATCAAACCGCAAGAAATTGCCAGGCTTCCCCCAATCTCCGATTACCCGGCTCAGATCAAGGGAAAAGGAGGTCCAGCCTTCCCGAACACCAAGCTCACCGCTCAGGCTCTGATTCTCAGAAATGGGCGGACCGAAAAACACCTGCAACTGATCCAGGTAATCCGTGGAAAAATATTCGAACGTTAATACCGTATAACCTTTTTCCAGCGCAGTGGTCAGCGGTTCAGTGAACAGGTAAGGATCGCTTCCGGTGGTGACCACCCGCCATGTCTGGTTCCCCGCATCGGAAAGTTCCAGTTGATGGACTTTCTCCACAGAAAGTTGAAGACAGCACTGCTGCAGCTGCACATTTTGCTGAGCCCACCCTTGTAGGGAAACCAGCAACATTAAAAAAATTACACCAGTAAGCTTATTTCTCATTAACCATAAAATTGAAGCGACCACCGGGAGCAGCATCGCCATTGATGTACCAGTCCAGTGGATCCTGTTCATCCTGCATATTATCAGACCATTTAAACTCAAAATCCAGTCTGCCTGAAAAAGCAGCTACCAGCTTCCGGGGAATCGTGATCATAAGTTCCTCCCCATCTACTTTGTATTCAACCGTTCCTGCTTCCTTCCATGCCCCATCCTGGTACTTTTCCAGGTCGCCACTACCACTGACCCGAACATCATAACCGTTCCACCCATTATGGGGATCGCCATCAGCATCCAGGAAAAGCTGCATCCAGTTCTTCCCTTCGACAGGACTTACCGGATCAACAGTCTTTGCATAGAAGTAAACATTTTCAGCATCCCTGGCCACCTTCATTTGTTCAAAATCGTTTCGACCCGTCTGATTGGTATAAACAGTGGCGGGCTTCGACTGTGCTCCGGGATGATTCCGGGCCTGGGTATCCCCGGTATAATCCCTATAAATTACCTTTACTTTTTCCCAATCAGCAAAATGATTGATACTAACCGGCGCCCCCAGCGGAGTATTTTCTTCAATGCCCTTGTACCGGCGGATATTACTCACCAGTTGCATGTAATAATGATCCTGGATCCCCGCAGTACGGGTAGGCTCTATATCTCGGCTGTATTCGGGACTAGCCTGATCGCAAAACCAGGAATGCTCCGGATTATCATCATGACTGGGAAACTTCCCCGCCACCCATTCATTCCACCCGGTCACATATACGAAAGGAACATCCTGTTTCAGCGCATAATCCCACTGCTCCTGAAAATTATATCCGTGAATAATATCCGCCACCGGATTCCCCGGGGAACCATTGTGATAACTTCTGCCCCAATTATCCGTATTCCCATAAAACGCGGCCCCACCCATGCCCGCTGTTGGATTAGGATGCTGGGCCACCGAAACATTGATGATCTCGGCTTCTCCCCTTTTGTTATAATGCACTTTCTGCGGTCTTTCAAAAGAAATCCACGGCCACCCGTTCACCTTCTGCGGTTCATTGGGCCATTGTGATTCCCTTATCGTAAAGAAATCCTGGTATTCCGCCCCTTCCGCTTCTTTGGAATGACCAATCACCAACGGTTTCCCATCCAGGTAAAACCAGCAATCCGGATGGCGATAAGACGCCCCCTTCCTGTAAAAGTTGTCATACACCTCCTGCATGGTTTCACCCGATGAAGTATTGGTATAAAAAACAATCTTAGGTGCACGCCTCCCCTGAGCGCGAATTGCGTCCATTGCCCGCATCAACGCATCGGCCTGCTTCGGATAGGTAAGCCGGTTGGTAGCGTCAATAACGACCATATCCACCCCGGCATCTGCCAGCAATTGCATACTGCGCAAATGAACCCAAAAATCATCGCCCCGGTAATAGCCATATAGCGGCTCACCCCAGTAATACATTCCACCACCACCCCAATGCGGATTATCGAAATCGTTCAACACTTCCGGATGATCAGGAATGATCTTGTTCAGGTCCCATTGATAGGGCGAAGTCCCGTCTCCATGCCATAGAAAGTAAAATATAGCCACATGCCTCTCTTCCCGGGGGCCTCCGGTTTCATCATGTTGCGGCAACACTCTGCCCAGTCCATCCACCCCCCCCAACGGCTGCCCGCAAAGCCTTCCCATAGTTAGCAACAATACACTAAACAATAAACCAATTCGCTTCCCCATCAATTTCAAAATTACACTTTTATAGTCTCCGCCGCTTTATCCGCCTGTTGCGCCAGCAACTCAATCCAACCATCCAGGGTTTTGCCAGTTTTCTCCGGTCAGGCCAATCATTTTGTTTACTTCTGACTGGTCAATGGGGTACATCAGGTATTTATCTTCATAGCCGGCCCGGTCGCTGAATTTGAACCGTTCGTAATCTAATTCGCTTCCGTTTTGTGTGATGCGCATACCGGTGACGAAGCGGCTGGTCTGGTCCAATATTTTCCAGCGGCGAACATCAAAAAAGCGGTGTTCTTCAAAAGCCAGTTCCACACGTCGCTCGTTGCGATACTTCTTCTCAAATTCTTCCTTGCTCATTCCTGCAGGAAAGGCCGGCATGCCTGCCCGTGCCCGCACGGCGCTGACGGCATCGCGGGCGCTCATCGAGAATCCGCCAGAGGAAGTTACCGGCACATCCGGTCCTGCCGACTGATAGGCTGATTCTGCAAAATTCAGGTATAATTCAGCAAGGCGGAACAGGCGAATGCCACCATCGGCATCGTTATTAATGCCGGACTGGAAATTATTGAATTTCCGGAGGTAATAGCCAGTGCGGGTATGTTGAATATCGCTTGACGAGATTCCCTCTGCTCCGCCTACGAAAGTCTCTACTTTCCGGCCTGAAGGCTGATCGAGGAATCGCACGGCGCCATTGTAGTAAATTGATGCGTAGAAACGGGGATCACGACCAGCATAGGGATTGGCCGGATCATAGCCTGATGCCGCGTTGATGATGGGTATCAGGTGGTTTGCATCTGAATAGCCGGAAATGGGAGCTTCTCCATTTGCCATTTCGTAACTATCCACCAATTCCTGGGTGGGACTGGGACCGGCGCTGTTCATCCCGTTATTGGTAGGCAAACCGGCATCCCTCCAAACAGATAACGGATTCCCTAAATGATAGATGGTTTCCTTGTCTGCGGCGCGTTTGTCATTGGAGGTCGTAAAAAAGTAAAGGGCATAGGCATTATGGGCGATATCGGGTGAGGGCGCTTCATCAAACAGGCGATAGTCGTTTGCCAGACATTGTGCCAGGGCTTCGGCGTTGATTTGCGTGGCTTCCTCCCAGGTAAAGGTGCCGTCCCTCCATAACGGGCTGGCTGCGTAGGTGACAGCCTGCGATTTAATGGCGTATGCAACCGCACGGCTCATGATACCGTATTGGTTATCATAGATCTCCCAATGGAAACCGTCTCTGGTAGCTGGCACCGCAAGGGCTGCATCACAATCGTCCAGGATGAATTGTACCACCTCCGCAAAGCTTGCCCTGCGGTCCTGGGAAAAATCATGGTCGGTTCCCAATGGAGCATCAAAGATGGGGACGCCGCCGTAACGTTTGATCAACTGCAGGTAATAAAGCGCTCTCAGGGTGCGTGCCTGAGCAACCCATCCGGCTTTTACTTCTTCAGATGCCCGGACTGTGGCTGTCTTGATATTCTCCAGAAATACGTTGCATTTACGGATCCCCTCATACAATTGTCCCCAGGGACTGGCATCGGCTGAATTCTGCGGATAGTTTACCGCTGTCACATGGCCTTCATACCAATTACTAAACTGGTTATCGGGTTCCGAACCGTAAACGTTCTGCGCCTCATCGGTATAGGATGACCGGTTCATATGAGGGGGCGGACAATGCCCGTAGCAGGAATTGAGATACCCCCGGGTTCTGTTGTAGTCGCTGAACACCTGATCCATGGTAATCCGTCCGTCGGTGGGCAGGTCCAGTTGTTCGTTGCAGGAAATGAGAAGCATCGCGACAATGCTCATGATCAGTATATTCACTCGCTTCATATCTTTAGAATATTACGTTAACACCCAGGCTATAAACCCTATATACCGGAAAACTGGCATACCCTGCCCCTTCGGGGCCGAAATCTTCCGTTTTCATATTATCCCAGGTAAGGAGATTCTGCCCGCTCAGGATAACCCGGATCTTTTCAGCTGAAATGGCTCTTGCCGTTGACAGGGGAAGCGTATAAGCCAGTTCCAGGTTTTTCAACCGCAGGTAAGAGCGGTCAAAGTTTACGAAATCGCTGGGTTCGTGATTGACGGTTTTCTCCAGCGACAGGGCAGGCCATGTGATCTCTTCCCCGTTCTGGTATCTTTCAGGTGTCCAGGCTTTTCGGTGCAGGGAGCCAAAGACACCGTCATAATCTGTTTCCCAGATTCCCATTCCACCCATCATCGTTGAATATTGACCCAGGCCCTGGAACAAAAAGTTAAGGTCAAAGGAACGAAAGGTAATGCCACCGGAAATTCCATAAACTATCCGGGGGATAGCCCCGTAACCAATTGGCGCTTTGTCGCGTTCATCAATGCTACCGTCACCGTTCAGGTCCTGGTATTTCAGGTCGCCCACCCGCGGAGTGCCGAAGTCGTACTTCAGGTCGCTGTTGGCAAGCTCTTCTGCCGTATTAAAGAATCCATTCCCATTGCTGTAATCCACCAGATAGCCGAATTCTTGTCCAAAGGAATAACCCTCCTGCCATTTCTGGTAGGCATAGTCTTCGGTCCGAAGTGCTTCTCCCTGATTGATCACCTTGTTCTTTGCATAACTGAAGCTTCCGCCTATATATACATGCAGATCCCTCTTCAGGGTTTTCTCAAAGGAGGCGGCAATCTCATAGCCTTGGTTTTCAAATACCCCTGAGTTCAATGCCGGGTAATTGTCAAGCGGCACACCCTGGTACATGGGTACGGTGCCCACTGCGGGTACTACCATATTCTCCATCCGTTCCTTAAACAGATCTACTGACAGGGATAAGCTATTGAATAAACCCACATCAAGTCCCAGATTCTGTTTGGTCGATATTTCCGCTGCAATATTCGGATTCCCTATCTGATTTTCGTGCACCAGGTATTGCAGGTAGCCCAGGGGGCCTCCGCCGGTCACGGTCACATTATCCAGGTATGCATAGCGCATGAGGCCACTCTGATCATTGGCTGTTTTCCCCCAGGAAGCGCGAAGTTTCAACTGGCTAAGCCATGACGCGTCTTGCAGGAATTCCTCGTTAGAAGCCACCCAGGCCGCCGATACAGCCGGGGTAGTTGTATAACGGACATTCCTGGCATATTGCTCCGATCCTGAATACCCAATATCCCCCTTCAGGAAATAGCGGTTATCGTACCCGTAACGTATTTCAGCGCCCGAACTTACCCGGTTATAGGGAAGCAGCTCGGGACTGGTGGTATTGCTTTTGGTCAGGTTCTGAAAAAACATATAAGTCAGTCCGCCAATGCTGTGTTTGCCGAAATCCCGCTGGTAATCCAGCGTAGCCCGGTATGTCAGGCGGTAATAGAAAAGATGACCTTTTGAGTATTTCAACGGAGTGTTTTGTTCGCCTCCCTTCTTTTCAAAAGCAAGCTCTCCGGGCTGATCACTCACCCGCGTCCAACGTTCATAGTCCTGTGTGGTCCTGAGACTTCCAACCGAATTGGTTTGATAGGCAAAAATGCCTTCCAGGTTAAGCCCTTTGGTCAGAAAGTTCATGTCCATATCCAGTCCAAACTGGGATGTGGTATTGGTAACCGTATGATTAATGTATCCGGTCCGGTTCAACATGCCGTAAGTAGGCGCTCCTACATCCTGAGTGGTAATCACCTGTCCATCCGGAGTAATGGGTCCATACATGGTCGGAGGCAATTGAAAAATGCTGTTATAGATCGTGGCATTGCCCACACCCGGAGTATGTTCCCGCTTTACGTTCCCACTCAACCTGACAAAGGCCCGCACATACGAGTTCAGGTCCATGTCCACGTTAGAACGGTAATTGATCCAGTAATTGTTCGGTGCAGGCTTGTATTCAGTTTGATCTGTATTGAATTGGCCGCCCTGATGCATCACGTTCACATTCGAGAAGAATTGCACCTTATCATTACCGCCGTTCAAATTCACCCCTAGTCGCTGCATGGAGGCGACATCTTTCATATAGTAGTCATACCAGTTATTATTCGGGTACAAATCCGGCTGGTCACCGTTACGGTAATGTTCAATTTGCTCTGTAGTAAAGGGCAGATCTGTTAACCCGTCATTGATGGCCGCCTGATTTCGCAATCCGGCGTATTCTGCCGAGCTGAAAAATCGTGGGCTTGTGGTTACCTGTTGCAGAGACTGATCCAGCCGTCCGTTGACCCTCAGCTTTCCCTTTTGACCACGTTTCGTGGTAATAACAATGACTCCGTTCGCCCCTTGTATGCCATACAGGGCTTGCGTAGCAGCGTCTTTCAGCAGAGAAATGGATTCAATCTCATTGGCTGAAATATATTCCAGTGTTTCATTGCTTTGATAAGAACAGACAATACCGTCAATCACTACCAGTGGCGGTGTTCCCCTGGCTGCAGAAATACCTCTCACATACAGGCTGGTGCCGGCACGCGATAACTCCGAAAAGGTTTCCTGCGTGGTCAAGCCTGGGAAACGACCGGCGAAGGTCTGACTCAAATTAGCTACCGGCGAACGTTCCAGTTCCTCTCCGGATACGGTAGCCACAGCCCCGGAAACTTCTTCCCGCCGTTGAGAACTATAACCCAGTTGTACGATTTCGTCTTTGTAATGGGCGTCTTCTTCCAGCTGCACATCCAGCGGGTCGCCGGAACGGATATCCACGTTTTGGGTTGCATACCCTCTACCTGAAAATACCAGGTAATTACTGCCGTCATTGACAGCGATCGTAAACTGACCTTCCACATCAGTGGATGACCCGTTTTTTCCATTTTCCGACCGGATATCGATCCCCGTCAGGGGATTTCCCCACTCATCGCTGACTGATCCACGGAGCGAATCCGCAATCCCCTGGGCCAGTAAACTTCCTGCCGGAAGCACGAGAGCCGGAATCAGGAGGACCGTTAACAGGCACTGTTTGAATTTTATTATTATCTGAGGTATCATAATGATTTTCCTTAAATCGTTAAATCCTTGATCATTTATCACCATCCGGGGTTTTGCCAGTCCTCTCCGGTAATGCTTCGGATACGGTTGGCTTCAGCCAGCGGGATGGGTACCCTCAGAAACTTATTCGTATAACACTTGCGTTCTACTTCTCTCACCGTTTTCCGGTCATAGGTATAGGTCCCGTCCGCATTCCGGGTAATCGCCGCTGCTGTGATCCATTTATCCGTTTTGGAAAGATCTCCTTCGGGCGAGGTCCACCGTCGTACGTCGAAATAACGGTTTTCCTCAAAGGCTAATTCCACGCGGCGTTCATGACGTACCCGGAGAATCATTTCTTCTTTCGTCAAGGTTAACGGGATGGCAGGCATACCTACGCGGGCCCGGATCTCATTCACAGCTGTAGCTGCTTCGTCCAGATGTCCCGCCTCAGCGGCAGCTTCTGCAAAATTGAGGATTACCTCTCCCAGACGGAAGAGTTTCCAGTTAGCTCCCCCCACCGGATTGTCACTGCCCGAGTTAGGATGTAAGAATTTCCGTTCAAAATAGCCTGTACGGGTAGCTTTCCTTGTTGTTTCATGCAAACCGGTTTGCGGTTCTCCAATGTAAGTAGCGATCACACGGGTCCTGTTGCCAATGGATGCCGGATAGTTTTCATAAGATTCTTTTGACTCAGCAAAATTCCAGAATGCCTTTCTCTTTGAGCCATTATAATAAACAGACGCATAAAAACGCGGGTCCCGGTTGGCATACGGATCCTGGGGATCATACATGGTATTGGCGGTATTGTAGTTTGGTTGCAGGTGTTTATCATCCAGGTACGGATTAGCCAGGTTCAGTACCGTCATGCCGTTAACCGTTTCGTAAGCATCCACCATTTCCTGAGAAGGACAGGTACCTGACTTATAACCATCCTGAGCTCCAATTCCATCTATATTCCAGATATTCCCTTGCCCGTCACGGCTTTGGTAAATTGTCTCCTTGTCAACCGGGTTGGCGGAATAGGCCATATTCTGGGTGAAATATTCGTTGTACAAGGCTGCCTTTGGGTTTTTATCCGGCCCTATAAAGGCGACGTCTGAAAGATAGGTTTGGGGAAAATTTACCTGATCATAAAGTTCATAACCGTTCGCCCGGAGATTGGCCAGGGAAGTCTTATTGATTTGATAAGCCTCTTCCCAATAGTCTTGCCCTTCATTATAAAGCGGGCTGGCGGCAAAAAGGATCATTTTTGATTTAATCGCTTCAGCCATGGCCTTATTTACCCGGCCTGCTTCGTTCCCCGTGGTAATCCTCCATGGAAGGTCCTCAGACGCCAGGGCGGCATCACAGTCTTCAACAATGAATTTTACAACCTCATAATAGGTACCCCGGGTAACACCGGAAAAGTCCGCATCAAACTCATAAGCTTCCCGTACAATGGGCAACCCGCACCCGAACCATTTTAGCAATTCCGAATAGTAATAGGCCCGCAGCAGATGCGCTTCCGCTTTCCAACGACTCCGTTCCCCTTCCGTATTCACGGTTGCTTCATCAATGCGGTTGATAAAAATGGCACAATTCCGAATAGCGTTCCAATACCGGCTCCAGTAATCCCCGTTTCCGGCGTCAGCACTAATATTAAGGATGGGATGGTTTCCGGCTGAAGCGTCCCCGTTGTACATCCGGCCGGACATAATCCAGGACTCAGCTTCCGCATCCGTATCCCAGGCTTCATCACTCCATTCCACCGGACCGCGGCTCCAGAAGAAGTAACGGGTTCCCTTGGCGGGCATATTTGTATAACAACTATTGAGGAAGGCAGCCACTTTTTCATGATCTGCAAATACCTCATCCATCGTAATCTTCCCATCAGGAGCCATATCCAACGCCTTGTTGCAAGCCCCCAGAGTGATTGCCAGCAGTGTCAGTATTAGTATCTTGATTTTCATAACTTATTGACTATATGATTAAAAGGAGGCGTTTATCCCGAACGTCATCATTTTTGTTACCGGGTAACCGATGGGATCATTGTTTTCAGGGTCCAGATGTCCCATCCGCAGCTTGTCCCAGGTAAACAAATTCTGCCCGCCGGCATGGATCCGCAACGACCGCACGCCAAATCGTGTTAGTACATCACCGGAAAAGGTGTACGCCACTTCCAGGTTTCTCAGCCGGATGTATGACCGGTTCATAATAAAGAAGTCGTTGGCCGTATGGTTGGTGGTACTATGGGTACTCAGCGCCGGATAGGTGATTTCTTCGCCGTTCTCATAACGTTCCTTTGTCCAGGCTTGCTTATGATAGTCGAAATAAGTGCCCTGGATAGTGTATTCATACACACCTTGAGAGCCATAGTTTGAAGAGTACCTGCCTACTCCCTGGAAGAAAGCCGAAAAATCGAACCCCTTCCAGCCTAACGACAATGAAAGGCCGAAAACTTCCCCGGGAATGTTGGTATATTTTATCGGGGCAATATCCTTATCATTGACGATTCCGTCTTCATTCAGGTCCTTATAAATAAAATCACCTACGCGGGGGTCTCCAAAACCATACTGGGTATGTTCCAGGAAATTCTCCAATTCTTCTTCCGAATTAAAAAAGCCGTTGCCATTACTGTAATCGATCCGATAGCCCCAGGACTGGCCCAGGGAATAACCCGTGCTCCGATACCTGTGTACATACGTTTCGTCGTTAATGGGCTCATCTGCAAATTTCAACACATTATGGTTATAGCCGTAGTTCCCTTTTACCTGAATACTCAGGTCTTTCGATAGCATTTTCTCGTAACTGACTTCTATTTCAAAGCCCTCATTATCGACTATGCCCCAGTTCACCTTCGGGATATTCCCCAGAGGAACGCCTTGAAACTCAGGAACGGAGTTCCGGCCAATCAGGATATCCGTCCTGTGTTCTGTAAAATAATCGAAGGTCAGGTTCAGGTCCTGGAACAAGGAAATATCCAGTCCGATATTCTTTTTTTCAGCTACTTCCCAGGCAAGCACAGGGTTTCCTATCAGGCCCTGGTTGATCCCCTGGCCACGTCCCAGGCTACCTAGCGGCCCGCCTCCCACAGTAATATCGTCTATATAAAGAAAGCGTTCATTAGAACTTAATTTATCATTCCCAACCTTTCCATAGGATGCACGTAGTTTCAACAACGTTACCACGTTATTATGAGCCATAAACTCCTCATTGCTGATTACCCATCCTGCGGAAAATGCCGGAAAGAATCCGAAGCGGTTGGAAGGTGCGAATTGCTCCGATCCGTTATAACCAATGTTGACCTCGGCCAGATACCGGTTATCGTATCCATAGGTGGCCCGGGCCGCGATACCAACTACATTGAACGGAATTTCGCCACCGGTAGATTCCCAGTTATCCCGTTGAACGGTAAACATCCCGGCAACATCGTGCTTACCCGCAAAGGTTCTACTGTAGTTGATAGCCCCCTGCAAATTGATATTATACCGGGAATCAGCTCCCTTTACGAGGGAAAGCAGGGATTCATCGGAACGTTTAATGGCATAGTTCAGCTCATCGGTCTCATAATTGATCTGGGCCAGGTAAAGCCGCTCCGATTTGCTGCCTTGCATGGCGGTAGTGGCTTTAGAATCATAAGAGATCATTCCCTTTACACTCAATCCTGGCGTAATGGCTTTGCTCAGGTCCCACTCCAGGCCCAGAGTAGAATTCAGGTTGGAACGAAGCTCATTCCGGTAACCCATCCGGTTCATGATCTCAAAAGCCGACCGGTCCATATAACCCGGATCCACAATCTGGCCGGGCTCCACTCCAAACCCATCGATGGTGGTAGGTCCGGGAGTAATGGGGAGAATAGTTTGTGCCTGATACAGGAGATCACGCATCATCCAATTGGTGTCGCCACCTCCATATAGCCAGGCTGCCGGCATATTCACCTGTTCAATGTAGCTGCCTATATTCAGAAAGGACTTCAGGCTGGATGTCACCTGGTAATCCAGATTGGCCCTGAAATTATACCGGTTCATCCAGGAAGAAGGATCGTATCCAAGCACCGATTCAGGTTCGGTATTTAAATTCCCTCCCTGATGGAGAAAGGCTGCGTTTACAAAAAATGCTACCTTTCCCGTCCCCCCTGAAGCGCTTACGTTGAGCCTTGTCTGCGGAGTATATTTTGAAATGTACTCCCGGTAATAATCATGATCGGGATACATGTATCGTCTGATGCGCGCCTCTTGTTCATAATCGGGATCATTGGGATCAAGTCCCTGCAGAGGGTTGGCATATTTGGCCATCACCTCTTCGGAAAATGGCGGAGTGGTGATCCCATCATTCAAAGAAGCTTCATTGCGCAGTTTCATATAATCCAGCGAATGCAGCCGCTCGGGTTCCCTGGTAAAAGAAGCATAACTTTGATCCAGACTGATATTTAGTTCTGTCTTGCCCTTCTCTCCCCTTTTGGTGGTAATCAGGATGACACCGTTGGCGCCCCGCACACCGAAAACAGCGGTAGCGGACGCGTCTTTCAGAATTGATATCGATGCTACTTCATTGGCATCAATTGTCCGGATATTATCCCGCGGTACCCCGTCTATTAAGACAAGCGGGCTCTTTCCGTTCAAGGTAGCCGCCCCTCGCAGATACATAGTCGCGTCATCGCGCCCAGGTTGTCCTCCGCCTGACTGGATCGAGGTGAGGCCCGGAAGCCGGCCGGCCAGGGCACTGGCCAGGGATGCTGAAGAACTTTGCTGCAGTTCTTTGGTCTGGACAGAGCTTACTGCTCCGGTCACAGAAATCTTCTTCTGCTTACCATAGCCTACCACGACCACCTCCTCCAGCGATTCACTGGATGCGATCAGTTTAGCCTCCACATTGGTCTGTCCCGGCGCCAGTGCGATCGCCTTCTCCTGGTAACCGATATATGAGAATACCAGTATTACCTTCTCTTGTTCGGTGGAAAGTTCGAATGTTCCATCAATTTCTGTGGATACTCCTTCCAGCGTACCCTGAACATTCACCGACACTCCGAGTAAGGTGGAGCCGCTGAGACTGTCGGTAACCGTCCCGGTAATCACCTTTTGCGCGTAGGTCATGCCCGAACCTGCCAGGATGCAGTATATTACTGTTAATATTACTGTTTTCAGACAGGGCAAGTTAAATTCCCTCATACTTCAAATTTTATGTTTAGGTACCTGCTACAAGGTTAAGAAAATGTAAAGGCGCAACTATCCTGCAGGATACTGCAGGATAGTTGTCGATCCGACAGGAAATCAAAAGTTTAACCCTGCTGAGATTTGCTTAGCCGGTATTGTTTCAGGAATTGTCCGGTATAAGATCCTTCCACTTCAGCGAGGCCTTCGGGAGTGCCTTCGAACAAAAGTTCGCCGCCTTTCTCGCCGCCTTCGGGACCAAGGTCGATGACCCAGTCTGCTGACTTGATCACGTCCATGTTATGTTCGATGATGATCACCGTATTTCCCTGATCGATAAGGGCATTGATGGATTCGTGCAGCTTCCGGATATCGTGAAAATGAAGACCGGTGGTGGGTTCGTCAAAAATAAAGAGGGTATGATGAGTATGATGGCCTTTTACGAGGAAGGAGGCCAGTTTAATCCGCTGAGCCTCTCCTCCCGAAAGTGTGTTGGATGACTGACCGAGTTTCACATAACCAAGCCCTACGTCGGCCAGGGGCTGTATTTTATTGATAATCTTTTTTTCGCCTTCGAAGAACTCCAGGGCCTCGTCAATGGTCAGATCCAGCACCTCTGCGATGTCCTTATCCTTGTACTTCACTTCCAGTACATGCTCCTTAAAGCGCTTTCCCTGACAGGTTTCACAGGTCAGGTAAATATCGGCCATAAACTGCATCTCGATCTTCTGCTCCCCTTCTCCCTGACAGGTCTCGCAACGGCCGCCGTCAACGTTAAATGAAAAATGAGCGGGTTTCAGGCCACCTGCCCGGGCCACCGGACGAGAGGCAAAAAGCTGGCGAATGTCATCGTATGCTTTTACATACGTAGCGGGATTTGACCTGGAAGACCTTCCAATCGGGTTCTGATCGATCAGTTCCACTTGCTTAACGGATGAGATATCCCCCTCGAGCGCATCAAAGGCTCCGGTACGTCCGGCCGCATATTCGCCACTGGCTTTCACCAAAGCGGGATAAAGGATCTGCTTGATCAAACTGGTCTTTCCTGATCCGCTCACGCCTGTCACCACTGTCAGCACATGCAGGGGAAATTTGACGTGTACATTTTTCAGATTATTCTCCCGGGCACCTTTTATTTCCAGAAATTCAGACCACGGTCGCCGTACTGTTGGAAGCGGCAGTTTTTCCTTACCTTGTAAGTATCGAGCAGTAAGGCTGTCCCCTTTGCGAATCAGTTCTTTGAAATCTCCGTCGAACATCAGCTTTCCTCCGTGCGTCCCTGCATAAGGACCGATGTCAATGATATGATTGGCCGCCCGGATGATTTCTTCTTCATGTTCAACCACAATGACGGTATTCCCTGCATTCCTCAGCGATTCCAACACACCAATCAGCCGCCGGGTATCGCGTGGGTGTAATCCTATACTGGGCTCGTCCAGCACATACAGGGACCCAACCAAACTGCTGCCCAGAGACGTGGCCAGATTAATACGTTGAGATTCACCTCCTGAAAGCGTATTAGACAGGCGATTGAGCGTCAAATAGCCTAATCCCACATCAACCAGGTAGCGAAGCCGGTTACGAATTTCGGTAAGCAGGCGTTTGGCCACCAGCTGGTCATGCTGATCCGGCTGATAGGTATCAAAAAAGGCAAGCAAACGTTCTACTGGCATCAGCACCAGCTCGATGATTGAAGAATCGTTCACCTTGACATAAGCCGCATCCTTTCGAAGCCGGGTGCCCTTGCAGTCTGGGCAGGTGGTTTTACCACGATAACGCGACAGCATAACCCGGTATTGGATCTTATAGGTCTGCTCTTCAAGATGTTCAAAAAACTTATCAATCCCCTTAATGCCCTTTGTCCCTTTCCACAAGAGGTCATTTTGGGCCTCGTCCAGTTCATAATAGGGACGGTGAATGGGAAAATCCAGGTCCTTTGCTTTCTGGATGAATTTAAGGCGCCATTCTTTCATCTTTTCACCCCGCCAGGGCGCCACCGCTTCATCATACACCGAACGGCTCTTATCGGGAATCACCAGATCCTCGTCGATACCGATCACTTTCCCATACCCCTCACAGGTTCGGCAAGCGCCGTAAGGGCTGTTAAAACTGAAGAATTGAGGGGTAGGCTCCTCGAACCGCATGCCGTCCAGCTCGAACCGGTCGCAAAAATGCTGTTCTTCCCCATTCCCGTTCAGCACCAGGCACTCCCCTTTCCCTTCAAAAAATGCGGTTTGCACCGAATCTGCCAGGCGGTTAACCGTTTCCTCATCGGCGGGTTCTTTTCCGTCAATCACAACCCGGTCAATCACAATCTGCACCTCGTCCGCCGATTTTAAGGGCTCATTAGCCACCGCTTCATCATCCAGCAGCGTTTCAATCTTTACCAAGCGCTCCTGATGGCGAACCCTTCTGAAGCCCTTTTGAAGCAATACGGCCAGCTCCTCCTTCAATGTACGCTTTCCATGCGGATGGAGCGGACATAAAATTGTAAACTCCTGTTCTTCTTTGGATGGCTGAAGTATAAAATCCACCACATCGCTTACCGTGTGTTTCTTTACGATCTTCCCGGAAACCGGTGACCAGGTCTTACCCACCCGTGCGAAAAACAGTTTCAGATAGTCATAAATTTCGGTCGATGTCCCCACTGTGGAACGGGGATTGGAAGCAATTACTTTCTGTTCAATGGCAATTGCCGGAGCAATCCCCTTGATATAATCCACCTCCGGTTTGTTCATACGGCCCATAAATTGCCGGGCATATGACGACAGACTTTCCACATATCTTCGCTGCCCTTCGGCATAGAGCGTGTCAAAGGCGAGGCTTGATTTACCCGAGCCTGAAAGGCCCGTAATAACCACCAGCTTATTTCTGGGGATAGCAACGTCGATGTTTTTGAGATTATGCTCTCTGGCGCCCTTGATGATAATATGAGTTCCGGCAGTGATCGCTTTGTCCATTGATGCAAAATTAAGAAAAGCGTAGCGTCTTTTTTTTTTAAAGTTTTTCGTAGTTTAGTAATATATTTAAGTACTTTTGAAGGAAAGTAGCGAAACAAAAAACACATAGGAGGCTGATTTATAGAAAATTTCTACTGTTAAAATAACGAGAGAGAGCTTTTTTAAAGTAGAAAAGATTATATGTCACGCAATATCATCAGTGATCAGGAACTGATCGTTTTATATACCAAGGGGGAAGAAAATGCGCTGGAAGAATTGGTTAAACGCTACCGGTCCAGAGTATATACTACCATTCTTCTTCAAGTCAAGGACTCCAGCATAGCCGAGGATATTTTCCAGGATGCCTTTATTAAGGTGATCAATACATTACGAGCTGGCAAGTATAATGAAGAAGGCAAGTTCCTTCCCTGGGTGATCCGCATTGCACAAAACCTGGTCATTGACCATTTCCGGAAGGAAAAACGCACACCTGTCATTACTACCTCTGACGGATTTGACATATTTAAAGTACTGCATTTCAGCGATGGGAACGTGGAAGATGAGATCCTGCGCGATCAAACCTACCGCGATCTCCGGAAACTTATTCTCAAACTACCCAGTGAACAAAGGGAGGTCCTGATCATGAGGCACTACGCCGACCTGAGTTTTAAGGAAATTGCCGACATCACCGATGTCAGTATCAATACTGCTCTTGGCAGAATGCGTTACGCGCTTAATAATCTGCGCAAAATGCTCAAATTGAAAGAGCTGAGCTTGAAGCAATAATTGTGTAATTTTTGACGTATTCTGTTAGAAGAGGCTGTCTCGAAAGAGCAGCCTCTTTGTATTTTAACAGAACCCTTATCTTAGGGCGATGAAACAACGACTCTTCCTGGCAGGCGGCGTGCTTTTATTCATTTTAACCGTCCTGCTTCTCCCTGCCCTTGGCCTGGATAATGACATGGCTGCCGTGTTGGCAGTAGCTGTGTTAATGGTTTTTTGGTGGATTACTGAAGCCCTCCCTATTTACCTGACCGCCTTGCTTCCGATGGTACTATTCCCGTTGCTGGGCATTATGTCCATTCAAAGTACGACAATCAATTATGGGAACAATGTGATTTTCCTGTTCTTCGGGGGCTTTTTACTGGCGCGATCCCTTGAAAAATGGAATTTGCACCGCCGCATTGCCCTTTCCATCCTGAATATCACCGGTACCGGCCCCCGGCGCATCATCCTGGGCACCCTGCTGGCTACAGCCTTGCTCAGCATGTGGATCAGCAATACGGCCACAGCCATGATGATGCTGCCCATTGCCTTGTCGGTCGTCCACCTTTTCATTGGCGAAGGAGGGACCGCTGCTTCATCCGACAGAAACCGGCGTAATTTTGCTACCGTAATGATGCTGGCGGTAGCGTATGGCGCCAATATCGGTGGGATTGCCACGCTGATCGGTACTCCGCCAAATACGGTAATGGCAGGCATACTTGAAAACACATTCGGGTACAAAGTGGGTTTCAGCAACTGGATGCTCATGGGGGTTCCTTTCAGCATGCTGCTTCTGATAGGTTCTTATTTCCTCCTGGTACATGTTTTGGTGCCGGTTCAACGTGAAGCTGAGGGCTTTTCACGGGAGATTATCCGTCAGGAACTGGCAGCAATCGGAAAGATCACGCAAGCCGAGAAGAGGGTATTTGCAATCTTCTGTGTAACGGCGCTGCTATGGATGTTCCGCCAGCATCTGCAACAATTTTCCCTTCTGGAAGGATTGAGTGATACTCAGATTGCCATTTTCGGAGGGTTTCTGATGTACATCGTGCCCTCCGGTACTGAAAAAAAACCTCTCCTGGATTGGATAGATGCCCAAAACATCCCCTGGGGGATCCTGCTGTTGTTCGGTGGTGGTTTGGCGCTTGCCGCCGCGATGCAAAGCAGCGGAATCCTGGAACTGACCGCAAACTATTTTGCTGAAGGAGGCGAAAAGCCCTTCCTGCTGGTGGTATTGATGATCGCCTTCGCCTCCGTATTCCTGTCTGAACTAATGTCGAACACCGCCCTGGCCACCATTATGGTTCCGTTGGCCGGCAGCATGGCCGTGGGCCTGGACATGCATCCGCTCACGCTGGCCGCTCCTGTAACCCTGGCCGCCAGCGCCGCATTCATGCTCCCCATGGGAACGCCGCCAAATGCGATCGTGTTTGCCAGTGGCCACATTTCCATCCGACAGATGGTCAAAGCAGGGTTCTTCCTGAACCTGCTCGCTATTTTGCTGATCGGCTTGTTCGCGCAGTACGTGATGCCGTATTGTTTTGATCTGCGCTAATTGGCGCCAGGCGGGCATAGTCCGCACCGAGCGATTTTGATCGTGGGGCAAAGCGTCAGCTTTGCGGGACCCGCGATCAGCTAGCGAATGTGGACTATGCCCGCCTGGCGTGGACTATGCCCGCCTGGCGTGGACTATGCCCGACTGGCGCGGACTATGTCCGACTGGCGTGGGTTTAGTTCACCGGTTCATTCCGGGAGAATAAGTGAATCTTCAAAAAATACCGCAATCCAACTCCGGCTGATGGCCGAACCCGAAGAACTACCGCGTCCCGAACTTGTAAATACAGGTGTGGGCATAGGTTTCACCAGGACTCAACACCACCGACGGGAAATTCTCTTTATTGGGCGAATCGGGAAAATGTTGGGTCTCCAGACAAAAAGCCGTCCGGAAATCATACGTCTTTCCTCCTTTGCCGGTAATGGATCCGTCCAGAAAATTCCCCCCGTAGAACTGGATACCCGGTTCGGTGGTATAAACCTCCATATAGCGGCCGCTTTCCGGTTCCAGGACTGTGGCTGCCAGCATCAGGCTGTCGGTGCCCTCCCCGCGGTTCAGCACGAAATTGTGGTCGTATCCCTTGCCGAATTCCAATTGCTCAAAATCAGCATCCACCCGGGCTCCTATTTCGGTAGGCTGAAGGAAGTCCATAGGGGTTTCGGCAACATTTGCCAACTCACCTGTAGGAATCAACGTAGCGTCCACCGGCGTATAGCGTCCGGCATTGATCATCAGCACATGGTCGTTTATTGATCCGTTACCGGCGCCATGCAAGTTAAAGAAAGAGTGATGCGTCAGGTTGATCACAGTAGAGTCATCGGTTTCGGCTTCGTAGGTGATCTTGAACTCGTTATCGTTGGATAGCTCGTACACCATTTTCACGTCCAGGTTGCCGGGATAGCCTTCTTCCCCGTCCTTGGAAAGATAGTGGAATTCCAGGCGTTGATCACTGGGCTGGGTAACGTCCCATACTACCGCGTCAAAGCCTTTGTTACCGCCGTGAAGATGATTCGGGCCGTTATTTTTGGCCAGGATGTACTCCTTGCCGTTCAAAGTGAATTTTCCTCCGGCGATCCGATTTCCATAACGCCCGATAGCCGCACCAAAATATTTTTCACCGGAATTCAGATAACCATCCAGATTGTCATAACCCAGAACGATATCTTCAAAGTTCCCGTTCTTATCCGGTACTGCCAGGGCTACAACCTTAGCGCCAAAGTTGGTCACGGCCATTTCAAGGCCGTTTTTGTTCTTCAGGAAATACAGGCCCACTTGTTTTCCATCCACTTCCTGCGCGAACGCAGCGGTATCGATCTGAATATGTTCCATGCTTACAGCTTCTTCATTGGTTTTTCCGGTATTGTTGCAGGCTGCCGCCGTTGCCGCGACTGCCGCCAGGAGTATTACTTTTTTCATGCGTTGAAGATAATAAGAAAAAAATTTATTTGTTAACCCGGCTTTGTCAATTCCTGCCATCTGCCGCTGCAACCCGCTCCATCATCCGGTTGATAATTCCCGCCCAGATATAAGTTTGATGGTGGCCGCCCCAGGCTTCATCCGGACTATAGAATTCCCAGAGCGTATGGTCCTTTTTAAGGACTTCAGTCATTCCCCTGGAAACACGGCGCACCAGTTCCCTGGCCTCTTTGTGGTACCCATAATCCAGCAGGCCTTCCATGATGAGAAAATCCCATTCTACCCAAACAGGTCCGTTCCAATATCCTTTGGGATCATAAAAGGAATCGCTTGCGGAGAGGGATGGCACACCGTATGGACGCCAGAATTGTTCCGGATCGGTCAGTTTTTTCACCAGTAAAGCAGCCTGTTCTTCACTGGCCACGCCGGCCCACAGCGGTAAAAACCCAATGATTTCATCCCGCTTCAGATCATCGGTGGTAACATGAGTAAAAGTATGCGTATCCTTATCTACATGGTAATAAAAGCCATTTTCAGGATCCCAAAACGTTTCATTAATTAACGCCGAGCGTTTTTCATGATCCGCCCGCCACTGCCGGGCTTCATTGTCCAGGCCTAGTTCAGCGGCCATAGCCTCCAGTGATTTCGCTTCCCGGACCAGCATGCAATTCAGGTCCAGTCCTTCAAAACCGGCGGGCCAGCCAACCTCATCCCAAACGGCCACTTCCGAATCCCGTACCGATTCCAGGATCGCATGCCCGCCCCACTCGCATAACCCATCCTGATCCTTATCCCGGTTGGCCACATAAAACTCATAGAATTTCCGGGAAGATGCATACATTTCTTCCAGAAATTTCCGGTCGTTGGTCAATTGATAAAGCTCCCAATTGAGCCAGGCATACCAGGGCGCGGAAGAGGTCAGTTCTCCTTCGTGTTCAATGACCTCGTCCAGATACGGCCCGGACCTGTAATTAATATAACCATTCGGGTATTGTCCCGACGAATACACCCGCTGGGAATTCATGGCACTCTCCGGGTCAACGGCCGCATAGGCCAGCATCGTGATACTTTCGTGAAAAACTTGTCCTCCATGCCCCCAACCCCAGGTAGGCTCCCTGGAAAAAACATAATAATTATAGTCTGAACGCCCTTCAGCCGGATAAAACACCTGACGCATCATATTCACTGCGCTCCAATACAAAGCGATCTTTTCCGGATCGTCAAAAACCGGCGGTTGCAAATGGGCAAAAAGCTGTTCATTCGCCTCCTGATAAGAAGATAGTTCCGCCTTCAGCATTCGACGACCGGCTTCTTCCAGGTTTTTCAGCCCCTTCAGGGTGTCCACTGCCCGCACCAGGCGAAAGCTGAACGGGTTGTCCGGATCCAGGGTTAGCTGCTTGAGAAAAGCAACAGCACCTGCTTCAGGCGCTTCTTTTAAAAGCAGCATGGCAGGGACGGCATCCGCTACACCAGGCGCCGTACTGCTTGCGCCGGCGACATCGGGCTGTTCAGATAACAGAAACAGGTTACGGATGCTATCTGCATAAGGCACCTGATGGTTGAGGGTCCATTTATCAGGCGCCTCCCGGTGTTCGAAGCGAATGACTCCATCTGTTGTTTCAATATTCCGGAACCCGGAAGCAGGCGCCCGTATAAAGGGCACCACCGTTATATCCATGGGATGCCCCATCTCATTTTCCAATTGCAGATCCAGCAGGGCAACGGTAGAACTGTGGACCACAAACCAGGCTTCAGCCCGTATGCCTTCGAAAGGATAGAATTGATAGCGAACCATATCGGGATAGCTTGCCGTAATCACTGGCGCGCGGTACATATCACCCGACTGGTACACCCATCGGTCACCCATCTGAAAGCCCAGGCAAATATCGCCCCCCGTATCGGTAGTAAAGTCCGCACCGGCAGAATCCGTGTAATAGTTAAAATGGTATCCTTCATCCAGGATAAAGCCGGACCGCTCCATTGCCGCTGCATAAGTTGTATAGAGTGGAAAATCCGCATCCGCAGTCAGATCAGACAACCAGGGAGTGGGAACAGTTTCCTGCCGGCAACCACTCAAGACAACGGTCAGCGCCAAAATCAGAAAGCATTTCCAGGTTTTTTTTAGGTTCACGCCCAAAACTAAACATTTTTCCGGGCAACTTCTTTCCAGTGCTGTTCAATGGCTTCAAGCGATTTGCCCTTTGTTTCCGGGATGACCCGCCAGGTAAGCCAGAGCGTTGGAGAGCATAATAATGCGAAAAGCCAGAAAGTAGGCCCTGGCCCCAGTCCGTCCAACATCATGGGTGTCAGCTGACCCACAAGGAACGTGCCCGTCCACAGAGCCAGTGTGGCCAGCGCCATGGCCCTTCCCCGGATCGCTGTCGGATAAATTTCTCCGATAATAATCCAGCATACCGGACCGAATGAAAACGCGAATCCTGCGATGTAACAAAGAATCAGCAGCAAAATCCACGGGCCCTGGGTGATGTCCAGATGGAACAGGACACCGATCAGGATCAGGGAAACAATCGCGCAGGACACCCCGGTCAGCAAGAGCGGCTTCCGGCCCCATTTATCCACTGTAAAAACAGCAGCAGTAGTAAATAAAGCATTCACAATACCAATCGTGACCTGCCCGCCCAATGCGCTTCCAAGGGTAAACCCTGCTTCCTCCAAAATTCGGGGGCCGTAATAAATGATCGCGTTGATACCCGATACCTGGGAAAGAAAAGGTAATAGCAAACCAATCAGCAGTGCGGTACGGTAAACCGGAGACCACAATTCTGAGATCTCCCCCTTTTCTGCCTGGAAGGAATTCCGGATCGCTTCCAGCTCTGACTGAGCGCCTTTTTCACCATTGATACGACTCAACAACTTGCCAGCTTCTGCTTCCCGTCCCTTAGTCACCAGCCAACGGGGCGATTCCGGCACCAGGAAAAGGCAAAAAAGAAATAGCGCTGATGGAAAAAGTCCGATCCCCAGCATAGCCCTCCATACATGATCCCGGACAATCCATTCCAGGAAATATCCGGCTTCTGTCCAGGATATCGCGCTAACGGAGACTTCAAGCAGCCAGGCATTGGAAAAGTAAGCGAATAAAATACCAATGGTAATGGCAAGCTGGTAAAGTGCCACCAATTTCCCCCGCATACGGGCAGGTGCAAATTCAGAAATATACAGCGGAGATACCATGGAAGCAACCCCAATCCCCAACCCGCCTACCATGCGATAAATAATAAGGGCAGTTTCATTACGGGCAACCATACAACCAAACGCAGACACCGTGAACAAGACCGCCGAAAGCAGCAGTACTTTTCGCCGACCGAAGCTATCGCTCAGCTTTCCGGCCATGGCAACACCAACGATACAGCCCAGTAGCGCAGAACTGACAAACCAGCCTTCCATGGCTGCAGACATTCCGAATTCACCCTTGACAAAACCTACTACACCTGAAATAACAGCGGTATCAAAGCCAAAAAGAAAGCCACCCAGGGCCGCCACGGTACACACCATGGCCAGGTACCAGGAACTGGAAGCGTTATGCCGGAGATTTTGTTGCATTTGTTTAGGTTTTTACCGCAAGATACGGGATTCCCAGCTCGTATCTGTTTCAATATGGACTAATACTTCCACTATTTTGGCTTTTTTATTTTGATATTTTCTTAATATCTTCCGTTCAAAATCGGTTCATGAAACCACTATTGCGCAAGGTAAATACCGGACATAATTATTCCTTCAGCGTACGGGAAGACATCGGCCCGCATTTGGACAATCATTGGTATTACCATCCGGAAATCGAACTCACCCTGATGCGCCGGGGAAGCGGCATGCGGTTTATAGGCGATCATATCGACCGTTTCCGGGAAGGCGATGTGATTCTGCTCGGTTCCAACCTACCGCATATGTGGAAATGCGATGCCATCTATTTTGAACAACAACCCGGCCTGCAAACCGAAGCAGTAGTCATTCACTTCAGGGAAGATTTCTGGGGAAGTGCCTTTCTGGAACTCCCAGAAATGAATGGTGTCCGTAAATTATTGGACAGGGCAAAACGCGGAATCAATATCTACGGCAATACCAAACAGCAGATTCGCCATAAAATGGAAGTTATGCTACGGGCCGAAGGGGCCGAACGGGTCGAACTCCTGCTGAATATCCTCCAGCTAATTTGCGGATCAGGAGAGATCGAAGTTTTGTCCAGTCCGGGTTTTACTGAGTCCTATGACCTGAACGATTCCGACCGGATCAACAAGATCTACACCTATACCTTCAATAATTTCCAGAATGAAATATCCCTGAAGGAAGTAGCCGGTGCTGCCAATATCAACCCGCATTCGTTTTGCCGGTATTTCAAATCCAGAACCACAAAAACCTATTGGCAATTCCTGCTGGAAGTACGCATCGGATACGCTTGTAAGCTATTGATTGAGAACAAAATGAGTGTTTCCCAAATTTGTTACGCCTGCGGATTCAGCACGCTTTCCAACTTCAACCAACGTTTTAAGACCATTACGGGCAAAACTCCTCTCCAGTACCTGAAAGAATATACTGCTGTCTGAAGGGATCTTCAGCACGCCGGCGTTGGGACCACTAATTACCGGAATCATCGGTTAAGGCTCCGGCAGTAAAGGCATAAAGCCGCCCGTCATACGCGGCCACGTACAGCATGTTGCCACTGATAAGCGGAGTACTCATAACCGGCACTCCTATCTCAAAAGACCACAATTCTTTCCCTGTTTCTATATCCAGGCAATAAATAAATCCATCGGCGCTGCCAAAAAACACCTGACTTCCAGCAATCACCGGCGAGGACAGTAACGGCCGGTCATCTCTGCGGTAAGGGGACATTTTGAACACGGCAGAACCCGAGGTGTGTTTCCATTTGATCTCACCCGAGGCCAGATCAATGCCGTACATGGAACCATCTCCTGACCCGGTTACGACGATGCCTTTATTCTTTCCTGTTCGTTTCACGGCGGGTGTTGTCGCTGACCATTTGCCATCTCCCCCCTCTTCTCCTAACTGCCGGTCCCAAATAGAATCGCCGTTATGGACGTTCCTTGCATAAAGAACGGACTTGTGGGAAGTAAAAAAGATCTGATCGCCGGATATCGTGGGGCTGGCGAGCATTCCGTTATCAGCACGGTGGCGCCAGACAAGTTTGCCATCATCCGCATGGAACACTGCCAGGGCCTCCCCGAAAAAATACATGCCTGACATGGCCAGGTATCCTTTGCTGACAGCCGGAGATCCGTAACTGCTGATCCAGTCATTATCCAGAGGCCCCACCTGTTTTTCCCATATCAGCTGACCGCTTTCCGCCTCAATCTTAGCCATACGCCGCATGACTCCGGCATAAAAGAAGCCATCTGCCGCTGCAGGAGCGCCATAGAGATATCTGCCATGTTTGTCAATCAGGTGATGTTCCCATTTTTTACTGCCTGTCTTAGCATTCAGCCCAATGATGCGTCCGCCCATTTCCGCAATGCACAGGGTACCGTCCCACCAGGCCGGGGTATGATTCACGGCAAGTTCGGTCTCAAATTCCCATAATTTTTTCCCGGTAAGCGGGTCAAAGGCGGCCACTCCGTTTGTCCGGCCGCCTGTTCTTTTTTTTAGCGCCAGGAAAATCCGGCCGCCGGCCAAAATAGGAGAAGAAAAATCCGGGTCACCACCCGTATCCTGTGACCAGGCCAGATGAAGGGGCAAACTGCCAATTTCCTTTTTAGTAAATCCATCGTGTCCTCCGTTTCCCATAAACATGGGCCAGGAATTGCCCGGGGAAGGTCCGGGAACCGTTTTTCCGGTGACTGAAATTTTCCGGACCGAACCCCACACAGATCCCCTTTTTCCGGTCACTGCAATCCTGAGTGAATAATCTCCGGGCTGCAAATTCATTGTATCTGTCCAGCTAAGCGCCGATTCAGGGGATAACAGGCCCTCTCCGGCGGAATTTCCTGCATTAGCAGAATTTTCTTTCCCGGCAAGGCTCCCTTTCCCGGCAGAGTTCCCCAGTCTTGTCGCCTCCCAGCATATCCGGTCGATCTCCTCTGAAGTATCATACGCATTCACCAGAAGGGGGATGCTACCAGAAGGCGTCTCCCTGCCGCTTTCAGGAGAAACCATCGTCAATGTCCGATCCTGAAAGCCGTAACGCCAGGTGGTTTCCGCTCTTCCGTCCAGCCCCATACGAACAATTTTAAAGCCAGCAGGACTGGCATCGATTCCGCCCATGATAAAGGGAGGCGAATTGAAACTCTGCACGCCGGCATGCTCCATTTCCTTTTCACTATGCCAGTGTCCCGAGAACACCGACCGGACACCCATTTCTCCAAAACGTTCCAATTCTTCTACCGACGGAGGAAAATGCTGTAACACCACTACCGGATGGCCTCTTCCCAGCGCTTCCAGGACATGGGCCCGCCAGGCGTCTTGCCGTTCAGAAGGTGTCACACAATTCAGCGCCAGAAAAAGAACCCCTTTCTTTTCGAAGGAATAATAATCAGGGCCAATGTAGTGATGGTAACGTTCCACAGGGCCAAAGACCAGTTCATGATTTCCAAAAACATTAAAATAGGGAAGTGGCGGCGAACCCATTCCGGCCACATAGTTCCGGTAGTGTTCAACCACGCCCCAATCTACCAGGTCACCGGTAGCCACGATAAAGTCCGGTAACGGGTCCATTTCATAGATTTGGGCAATGGCCTCTTTCATATAGGCGCGATCGGAAGGATTACGCATATGAACATCGGTGATCTGTACGAAACGGATCTCACCGGCAGTACCGGAGGTTTGCCTGGCCAATGCATCCTCCTGAAGAAATTGCAAGCCAAAATCTGCCCTGAAGCTCTCGCCCACATCTTTCAGAAGGTGGTAAAATTGCTGGCCGGTTTGCTTTACATTTCCCGGCTGATGCACATAAACACAGGCCGCATCTTTTCCTTTATTTGGAAGTATATAAACACCATTTTTATCGGTCCTTACCACCTCGAATCCATCGCTGACGGCAATGCCTTCCAGTCCGGGCTCGGAAGCATCCCGGGTTCCGTTGCCGTTACGGTCGAGATAAACGGCCCCCCGGATGGGAAATGCATATTTCCGCACGGTATCGGCGGGCTTTCCCTCCGTGGACTTTTCCTGTGCCCCTGTGCGATTCGGCGCAGCCAAACTGATGGCAACCGCCAGTATTGTAATACAAGTTCTCATCCCTGAATATGCTATCCTGATTATCATCTGTTAGTTGGATACCGCGCCGGTCAGCGTTACCATTGACACACCAGTGGCAGCCCCTGCACCGGCATGGAAACACGACTAATATGCCAACGTCCCAGGTTTGCCACAAAAAGCTGTCTGAAATCATCGCCACCGAAAGCAATGTTAGTGGGATTGCTCAACGTGTGCGCTTCCCAGTCATCCACTACCAGTTGTACGTCCCTTCTGGTGTTCACCTGAAACACCGCATTCGGCGCATAGCAGGAAATATATAAATTGTCATCACGATCAAAAGCCAGGCCATCGGGACAAGTTTTCGGCAAGGTCACATATACCTCCCGTTCTCCGGCGCTGCCATCATCGCGAATAACAATGCGCTCAACGCCCGGCAGCCAGGTGCAGGCCACATAAAGGTGTGTTTCATTCTTTGAAAGTGCCAGACCATTGGCAAAATTAAAAGGTCCCTCGTGCCATATTTCGCCGTCGCCATCGGGAGCGAAACGAAATAATTTTCCGTTAACCCGCCGGAAGTTGCCGCTTTCCGACACATACAACCTTCCGGAAGCATCAAAGGCAGCATAATTGGGAATATTAAATCCCTGGCCAGCCGCGCCCGTGGCAAATTTTTCGAGTTTCCCTGTATCCAGGTCAAGCTTCCAGACGCAACGATTGCCTGGATCACAAGCTGCCAGCCAGCGGGCACCGGGAGAAATGGCTACTCCCTGCACAAAGCCTCCGGTCCGGGCAATCTCTTCTACCGTTGAGCCATCGGATGATATCCGGTAAATCTGTCCGGCTTCTCCCCCGGCCCACACCGAGCCATCGGGATGATAAGCCATGCATTCAGGATGATCCAGCCCTTCGGCGAAGATGGAAACCTGTTCTATTGATAAAGGAAACATATCGTTATTTTTTTATTACGGATGAAGCAACCGGCTCTGCCCATCTTTTTTCAGGTAGCACGCTGAACCAATCCGGACGTCCCGGGTCGTGGTCATAGGGGTAGCCCTCCGATTCCCGGTAAAGTTCTGCGTATTCCATCATCTTGTCCCGATCCAGCTCCACCCCCAGCCCGGGACCGGTTGGAACACTGATCGCTCCCCCGACATAGCGCATTTTTCCGCCCTTAATGATATCATCCTGAAGATGATGATAATGCGCATCTGCAGAAAAAGTCAGGTTAGGAATGGTTGCTCCCAGATGCAACATGGTAGCCAGCTGAATGCCCAACTCGCCCGAGCTGTGTACCGCTACCCCCAACTGGAATTTTTCACAGATCACACTGGCCTTCCAGGCCTGCCGCAACCCACCCCAGAAGGTAGTATCGAGCAGGATCACATCCACAATTTCGTTTCGAACGCAAGAGGCCAGCTGCTCAAAATTCACCACGACCGTATTGGTGGCTGTGGGAATCCTCAAACGGGATTTTGCCCGCCGCATGCCTTCAAGGCCCCAAGTAGGATCCTCCAGGTAATCATTTGGAAGATCTTCAATGGCCTGTCCTACCCGGATCGCATCCTCTACACTCCAGGCAGCGTTCGGATCGATGCGCATCCGGTGACCGGGCAATGCCTCAGAGATGGCGCGAAACACCTCCATCTCATAATCAGGATGAAACACCCCCGCCTTCAGCTTGTGACTCGTAAAACCATGCTCTTTCGCCAGGGAAACTGCCATGGCAGCCATCTCTCCGGCGGTTTCTTCACCTCCCTTGCCGGTTACCGGATCGGGATGCCTGAAAAACAGATAGGATGCAAACGGAACCTCCTCCCTCAAAGCGCCCCCCAGCAGATCGCATGCACGGATACCTAGTTTTTTGCCGATAATATCCATGCAGGCGAATTCCAGAGCGGCATGGAGTTGCGTCCGGTTGTTATACAGCGAAGCCGTGGGATTGCATATTTTCCAGTAAAGTGATTCCAGTTGCATAGGATCATGTCCCACCAGGTATTTTTTGAGCTCCCTGAACGCAAGCACAGCTGACTCGCCTCCACCGCCCATTTCACCCAGACCGGTAATCCCTTCATCCGTTTCAACTTCCACAATAGTCCTTACAAAACGGCCCCAGTGGCAGCCGTTCGCATGCCGCAGAGGAGCCTCCAGGGGCACAGCCACCGCAGTGGCCTTGATATCTGTTATTTTCACAAAAAGTATATTTAATCTCGTTTACTCCCGGGGATGGAAATACCCAGTCCCCCATCTATCCGAACAGCCTGACCGGTCATAAAGGAAGCATCATCGCTGCAAAGAAAGGCCACTAACGCAGCTACTTCTTCAGGCCTGCCGATGCGTCCTGTCAGGTGCATATCCACACATTCACGCATTACTTCTTCCGGGTCCGGAGAGAGTGCAACAGAATCCCGGAGCATGGGTGTATCCACGGTTCCAGGGCAAACCGCCATACACCGGATCCCAGGCGCATAATCCACGGCAATGCTGCGGGTAAAGCCCAGGATCGCTGATTTTGAAGTGGCATAGGCTGCCACATTCTTTTGCGAAATAAAGGCCTGGACGCTGGCCACATTGATAATGACGCCTTCTTTTTGTTCCTGCATTATGGGAATCACATATTTGGAACATAGAAACAAGCTTTTCAGATTCACATTCATGACCTCATCCCAAACCTCCACCGATGTTTCCGTCACAGCCCCGTACCGCTGAATCCCCGCATTATTGACCAGAAAATCAATGCGCCCGAAGGTGTCCCGGACTCGTCGCATCGCTACACGCACGGCATCTTCAGATGAAACATCACAGTGCAGATTGAGCCAACGTTCCCCCGGTAAGGCAGTCCCTTCGCCCCGATCGATATCCAGAACAGCCACCGCGGCTCCCCTTTTATGAAACAGATCAGCACAGGCCGCTCCAATGCCCTTCGCGCCTCCGGTTACCACCACTGTTTTATCCTTCAAGTTCATATAAAATCTTTAAAATCCGTTTCAATGACCGTTTTCTTTCCTTTATGGCGAAGACTGATCCTGGCTCCCCCGTCAGTCAGCTCCAATCCGTCTCCACTTTCAGGGGCTTGGGGAGCCTCGCACAGAAAAGAAAGGTAGCGTCGTCGCTCCTGCTTTCCCGCATCTAAGTAGCCTGTTGTCCGTTCCCCGAACAGCTTCAATCCTGTATCCAGCAAACAGGGAAAGGGTTGATGCAAGGCTGCCGTACCAAATTCAATCCCCAGGTACCGAAGACGCTTATCATCCCAATCCTGCCATACGTGAACCCAGGGGTAATCCCCTCGTCTCCACACATATCCCAGCAACAGCCGATGGGTGGGTGACCAGGCTGTAATCCAGCCCCATGAGCTCACGGGGTTCACCACGAAAGAGAATACCGATGTGCAAGGCCGGACAGGCCGGCTAAGATCCACCTCCGGAAGGCCCAGCGCTTTGTAGCGGCCAACAGGCCATTGCAAGGGATCTTTTTCAGGCATTTCGTATTCAAATTGGTTGAACCCCTGGGTTGCATTGCAACTGATCACCACCGATTCATCCAGAAAGGGCGCCGCCAGCGTTGGATGCTGAACCATGTTGTAAAGTCGTCCAAGCGGAGCAATATTGTGAACCGTTTCTTCTATGGCGAAAACGGCATTCCGCCTGTCCAGGCGAAGCTGACGTCTGACCCTCAACCCTTCCAACGGACAATCCACTTCCATCTCCAGCGTGTCCTTTCCCGCACCTGGCAATTCCCGCCATAGCAAATTGGCAGCCTGGCCGTGATTAGGCACCCCCGCCTTCCGTTCTCCATCGGAAGGTTCTCCCCAGCGACCCAGACACAGAAAATGTCCCTGGTAAGGCGCCCCGTTCCGATTATTCAGCGGCATATCTTCCGGCTCCATTACAAAACTAAGGGGATTCAGAGACGTGCCGTTTTTCAGGTGAAAATCGCGGACAGCGCCACCGTTTAGTGCCACCGTCAGACTGGCGGAAGGGTTTGCTAATGTTCGTATCGTACCGGGTATCCGCATTCATTATTCAGTTAAAGCACTATAAACCATGATCCGGAACCGCTGCATCATACCGATTGAAAAAAAAGTAGAATGCTGGGTCATCAGGACCATGACCAAATCATTGGACGGATCGGCCCAGCCCCAGGTACCCCAGAATCCACCGAACCCAAAAGCGCCTTCGGGCGCAGGCCCCTGAAGCGCTCCCTTTTCCGTTGTAATTTCAAAGCCCAGTCCCATCTTATTAGGAGAACCTCCCATCCCCAGATCGCCGATCTGGTTGTTGGTAATCAGACGGATCGTATGCGGACTCAGCAGGCGATGGCCGTTATACTCCCCTCCGTTGAGCAACATTTGCAGAAATGCTGCATAGTCCTTCACCGTCGAGCAAAGTCCTGCTCCTCCGGAGTAATACGTACCGTTCCGGGCCAAAGGATAGGTATGATCCAATGCCGGATCATTCTTTCTCGGGATGGTTTTCCAGTGTTCATCCAACCCGTAAAGGGTAACCAGGCGTGATTGCTTGGCAGGTGGAATGTAAAAGTAGGTATCCTTCATGCCCAGGGGATCAAAAATACGCTCCCGGAAAAACTCATTAAGGGGCTGCTCTGAAATAACTTCAATCAGGTAGCCTGCCATATCCAAACCAAGGCTGTAACTATAAACCGTCCCCGGTTCATTCATCAGGGGAAGTCCTGCCAGGGTTTTCATTTTATCGGCCAGCTTATAGGGCAGGGGCTCAAAGCCAATCCGAACCCCCGCTTTTGCGTAAATGGCCCTGGCTTCCTTTGTGCCAATCACCGCGTATGACAAGCCGGAAGTATGCGTTATCAGCTGGCGAAGCGTGGGTTCCTTCTTCACCGGTACCGTTGTGTACGTCGAATCAGCCTCGTTAAAAGTTTTCAATACCTGTGCATTACGAAACTCTGGAATATATTTTGAAACCGGATCATCCAGCAACAGCTTTCCTTCTTCGTAAAGCATCATGACACCAATGGCCGTGATCGTTTTGGTTTGGGAAGCAATTCTGAAAATATCGTCTTGCTCCAGTGGATCTCCCGCTTCAATATCCCGGAAACCCTTGGCAGAAACGTACACAATACGACCATTCCGGGCCACCAGGGCTGCTACTCCCGCCACGCGGTGGTCATGACCGGTAGCATCTTCGAGAAACTGATCGATTTTTTCCAGCCTTTCGGGCGAGAAACCTTCCTGGCCTAGCAGCACCCCGCCGGGAACACAGAAAAAGGCCAGTGTTACGATCAAAACCCTGAAAACAAAAACGCTAAACATCCTCATCGTTCATTAATTTTCACACGGATAAACCTGGGGCGGTATAAATTGGGTTGCTTCTTCATTTCGTTGAGGAAATCAAAGGCATTCACATTATAGCTGATAAGCAGCTCACCTGGCTTTGAAAGAGCCGGATGAGCCTTGGCATTGTAAACGATGATGTTTTTTTGTTGCACCTCGGTACATTCCCAAAGCTTGATAACCGGCCCGAAAGGCCCTTCGGGTCGCAGACCCAATCGCAAGCCAACAATGGGACTCATGGCATCCTTCTGGAATACAAGCGCATAACGACCGTCGGGAAGCGGGGACACGCTTAATTCATTGGATACTCCAGATACAATCCCTGCAGTTTGCTGCATATCCTGATTCCAGGTTTTCCCATCCCAAAACCGCCATTGAGAAAAATCCTCCATGTTTTCCGGCAGGACACGGGCCACTATCAGACTTTTTTCCTTGCCCCTCACCCCGTACACATATACATAACCGTCAGGATTGTCAACACCTGCCTCACTGGTATTTACCAGAATACCCGCTCCAAACGAGCCCTTATTTTCCGGGTCCTGAAAAGATAATGGCGTTTCTATCTGTTGTTGATCACTGAAAGGTGGACGACTGCCCGGAGGAAGCTTGATCAGCACATTCCCCATCTCGGAGAACGACCAGGCATCGCTGCTGAGGTTCCGCATGCGGTAGGCGAAAATATACGTGGCGTGATCTTTTTCCGTATTCACAAAACCATCTCCCAACCAATAATAATCACCTTTTTCCGCGGAAGGAGTGGCCGGCACAAAGAAAGTTTCGGGCTTTTCGTTCATTCCCTTTTTCCAATGAAAACTGATCTTACTCTCGTCCGGCTCGCTCCCTTTCAGGTACGCCACCGTATTGTTAACCATCGTCCATTCCCCCAATTGACCGTCCTTTATCT
>DATCYD010000274.1:0-6435 GCA_036570465.1 Anseongella sp. | reverse complement strand
ATTTGAGGGCGGTAAGAATATCGGTTACCATCAGCGTCTTGCGGAATTATAGAGAAGCCATGCTATCGAAGCAAACTTGAACACCTGTTTTCATCCGGCGCTTTTAGCGGTGTTACCCTGGCACTCCCGATCTTCGTCGATTTTTCAATTTTTCTTTGGAATTATCATTTCTGTAAACCTGTTAAAAGCAGCTTGCACTTCCGCTCGAACATCCTCCCTTTTTTTGATACCTTTGGCGCCCTGCCCTTCCAAATCTACCTGCATATTTGGTGTATCTTTGTAATCAAATGCAAAAGATATGAAATTGTTGATAGTAGATACCCAAGCGAGTGAAGAGCGCATACGGAAAATTTTTCTGAATGAAGACTATGAAAGTAACAATCTCCTTTTTGTCAACTCGGTGGAGGATGCCAAGGACTTCATCGCAAACCAATTAATCCGAGATAGGGCTCATATAGATGCTATAATTACAAACAATGTTGAGGGTAATTCAGAATTAGCAAATGCACACCACATCGTACGTTTTCTAAACCATTCAATCGAATCCTACTCAAACCAAAATTTCAGGGTCAGTAGTATTCCCGTTGTCTTACATTCTGAGGCCGAAGATAAATCTGATTTGCAAAACCTTGGCTTTAACGCGATTGTCAAGTCAAATGGACTGTGTTCTCACAGGAATCTTGTGGACGTAGTGGAAGATCAGATAAAAAAATGGCGGGAATCTTTTATAGAGGATCTAGATCGTCTTGAATTGGACCTCTCGGTTGAAAGCTTCTTCAAGAATGATAGCGAAAAAAGGAGGTATGTCCAGCGATTTGGAAAAAATTATCCGGATTCATTTAGCAAAACTAATGTTCTATCCATGCAATTTATACGCTTTCCAAAGACTCTCGACTACGATTGGATTACGATTTCTGACGAAATGCTGGAAAGCACACTGACAGTGTTCCGCACAACATTCCGTGCTAATATCAAATACGATAGAAGGCAAAATGAACGGACAATTATTCATCAATTGTTCTTGCGGAATCCCAGTCTTTTGCATCGGGACAGCTATGCGGACCATAAATATGAACTCAGTCTAAAAGAGAAACAGGATAATTGTAGGCAGAATTGCGATTTCATCCTTATGCCTGACTTACCTTCGCATCAGAATACCACATTTTTTGAAGTAAAAAAGGAAAATGTCAAAATGATGGTCAAAATGAATAAAAAGCGGCCAAGATTCAGTTCAGAAATGCATGATCATCTATACCAGATTTCCGATTATCGGAAATATACAACTAAACCGGAGAATGCGGCGGAACTCGCAGTGAAAATGGGATATCTACCCGAACGCAATTCATTCCAGCTTCTCGTCGGGCGATTGGACGAAAAGCTGGAAGCCAAAGACATATTCCGTGAAAAATTGGGAGATCATTTTCCTGGAATTGAAGTGGTTACATATGAAGAATTGGAATCGCTATACATTGGATATATCAACAAGTTAGGAAGGCTTCGCGTCAATTAGCGTTAAATCCAAATTCCTGCCTTTGATAAAATTGGGCGCCCATTTACAAAGCAACAACCCCGAAGATATCCCGAAACGTGTGTTTCCTTTGCCAATCCCCAAAAATAGGTCGTCCTTTCCAGCCCCTACCTGAAAGAGTAGCACTCTTCCAGTAGTCGCCAACAATTCTTCATCTGCCGGTTTGGCCGATCACGTCAATCCCATCCAGACCATACCAGAGGTAAAAATATCGGCAAATGATTCAATCGCATCCGCTATTAAGGCATAGGAATGCCCGAACACGCCTCCCAGCCCTTTAACCAAGGCTAGCACCGCGCTAACAATAATGCCAACCAGGGTCGTTTTAAGTCCTTTTTCAGAACCGAAGACCCTACCTTCATTTCACTCATGCCTGCCCTTACTCGAATTCCTTGCAATTGTCCGAGGGCTGATAAACACCCGCTGCCTGCTGGTAAACCAGCGAAGCGCCTAAATGGCCCACGTATGTTAGATATCCGCATCCGGCGATGAGCAAAGCGCAGATAATCACGGTCAAGGCCGTGGTGAGTTTTGCTTTGATCTTGACAAGAAAAGGCAGGGATTCCAGTACAACGGCCGCTGAAAAGATATAGGCCATGCGGTAAGCCAGCACCTCATGCAGCTCCAGTACTGTAGGGTCACAAAGACTTCGCGTTACTTCGCTGTCTGCCTGGTTTCCGGTATAAACAGCTATCCACGCGGTAACGACCCCTAACCAGAGCAGCAGCCTGGAAGCCGGACGCAGGAAAGCCGCCGTCCTGTTTTTTCTTAAGATCACGACAAAAAGGAAGAGCAGCGAGCCGGTAAAAAGCAATGCTAAAGGAAAATGGACGGACAGAGGGTGAAGTAGCTCTGTCCGCCACATAGATGGTAATTGCTCCATGAAATTACTCGAGGATTTCCACCTTGACGGGGTCCAGACGCTTTCCTTCCTTTTCCACGGTTACCCGCACACGCTGGTCTACCACGAGATCACTGAATGGAGCCGTACTATCGCCCCGCACCAGTTGGGTCTGGTCGGTAAAGTATAACTCCAGCGTTTTTCCATCAGAAGTTTCCACATAAATCTCGGTTTCTTCCGGTTCTACATTGGAAATAGTTCCTTCATACGTGCCGCTTTCCACGACATCGGTTCCTCCTGAACATGCCGTGATAAAGAATGCTGATGCCGCGAGCATCGCATAAACGAATTGATGCAATCCTTTTTTCATTTTTAAAAAAATTTAAGAATGTGAAGTGAAAAATAAATTTCCCAAGTGGGGATTAAGAAGTAAAAAAGCCAATCAGATTGCCGGCGGGCCTCTCCGGCTAATAAAGTTTTTACGATCCGGGGAACAGCGTACCGTGTGCGCCCCTGATAGGATTAGTGCCTTTTCGATAGGAGCCGAAAAAGTGAAAACAGGTATTGACGGAACGGCTGAAAGCTGCTTTTGGGTGGTGGCTGGTTTTACCGCATCTCCATCTTTGAATGTTTTCAGATGCTCTGGCCCAAGGTTAAAGGAAAAAATATCGGTTAAACCGAAAGGTTCTTGTTGCTGAATAAGGGACTGGTTCTGAAAGGAAAAATGTGTATGCGGGATTACGGCATGTGTCATCAACATGCCGAATGCCATGAGCAGTAAAATGATCTTGACAGGCCGCATGTAACAAATGTAGAAAAATAATTCGACGCGGAAACGAATAGAAGAAGTTAAACGAAAGGATACGCCTTCTTTGGAAATGGTTGCTACGAACAGCCGAAGTATGTTTCAGCCAATCCGTAGCAACCATTAGAATTCCGCTATTACCGAGCTTTCGCTCCAATATTATACATTAGAGCCTTAATTTGATGCCTCCGTTAATCACAAATCCATCCATAGGGGCATAAATGTCATTGAACACCGGATTGGTAATATCACCGGTATAAATGGCGCCAAAATCGGCCTGACGGGTATCGGTCAGGTTCTCGAAATTCAAAAATATCGAAAACCGTTCCCACAATTTTTCGAGCATCAGCCCGGTAACCCAGTAACTTTTCCCGCTTGTTCCGTCGTTCAGGGCTTGTTTGCCAAAATAGTAGGCTTCCAAACCGATCTTCCACTGCTCTTCCACTTCATACATGAGGACGTTATTCAGCCGGTGTTTGGAAACCAGTGGGTAGGAAGTAGTTTCTCCCCCGGTGTGCTGGTCTACGTCCGCCAGGGTATAGCCGATGAACAATTTAAAATCCCCGTAGGTGATCTTTGCATTTGTTTCCATTCCTTTTGTATTGAGATAACCTTCCGGCTGCAGGTAAGCAAGGCTACCTCCATCGGTCGGCGTTAAAAGAATGGGATCACTGATGCGGGTATAGAAAAATAGCTGATTAATGCTGAAGCTACCCTTGCCATCAAACAAGCCGGTGCGGAAATTGATGTCGTAACTGGCACCGTAGGAGCGTTCCGCTTCCGTATTTTCAACATCCAGTGGAAGCACATTCCGGAACTGGACCCGTTCTGCATCTTCAGTAAAAACAGTCGGCGCTTTATAACCCATGCCGCCACCTAAACGGGTAGAAAAATGTTCATTGATCTTCCACAAGGCAGAGATGCGGGGTAAAAAGAAAAACCCGTATTCGTCGTGATAGTCGCCCCGGATACCGGATTCAACAATGAATTTTCCGGAAGTGTTCCATGTGTTTTGTATAAAACCGCCGATCGTGCTATACTGATAATCGCGCAATGCATTGTTATCGGCCTTGTCCTCTTTAAAATGATCGGTCACGAAATTGACTCCTGCTACCCAGTCCGCTTTGTCTCCCTTGCGGGAATAACTGGCTTCACTGTAGGTGGAAAGCTGAATGCCGGAAAACCGGTAGTCCGGCAGGCCAATGCTGCGGTCATAGTAGCCGGCGCTGTTGCGGAAAACCAATTTTTCCCTGCTGTTCAACTGGTGGTCAAGTTCTATTTGCGTGCTGTAACGTCCCGTTTTATTCTCCTCGAAATAGGTATGCCCGGGGCCGCCGTTACCTTTGACGTATTCCAGGTCTCCGCCCACCCGTTTTTCTATGGTAGCGTTTATTCCCGCGTAGAGCGTAGTCCGGTCGGTAAAATAAAGGTATAATTTAGGATTCAGCGTAAAACGGTCAAATTCGGGGATGGCCGTTAGTCCTATATCCGAAGGATCATAAGCGCTGCCATGATTGTAAGCGGCGTAAATTGTTGTCCCTGTTTTCTTGAATTTTTCTGCATAGAAAGCGCTGGCGTCCAGGCCCAGGGCAGAGGTACCGTTCAACAGGAAATTAAGCTGGCGCTCGTCTGTGGGCTTTTTGGATACCAGGTTTACCAGCCCGGCAATAGCCCCGCCCCCGTATAGGGTGGATGATGACCCTTTGATCACTTCCACCTGCTGCAGGTCCAGCGGAGCGATTTGCAATAGGCCCAGTCCCCCTGAAAAGCCGGAATACAACGGAAAGCCATCCCTGATCATCTGGGTATATTTTCCGTCAAGCCCCTGGATACGGATACTGGAATTGCCGCTGGTTGCCGAGGTCTGCTGGGTTTGTATGCCAGTGCTTTCGGCCAGCAGCATGCGGATATCCCCTGGCTTCATATTACCTTTTTCATCCAGTTCTTCTCCGGCGATCACTTCCACGCGGGTAGGGATATTATCAATCGTCCTGCTGCTCCTGGTAGCAGTAATCACCACTTCTTCGAGTTCATGTTCGTCCCCGTGTTCCGCCGGAGCTAAGAAGATCAGGGCAGGAGACGGCTGGTCAAGGGGAAAGATCACCGTATCTGAAAGGGGTTGATAACCCAGGTAACTGAACAGAATTACTTGTGCTCCGTCCGGAATGTTCTCCAGCAGGAGGTTTCCGCCGGGATCGGAAGCTGCTCCCAGGCTGGTTCCCTGAACGGTTACTGTCACTCCCGGAAGGGGCTCGCCTGTCTCTGCATCTTTAACGATTGCTTTATAGGTGTTTTGCGCATAAGTTGAAGCAATACTAAACAGCATTGCCGAAAGCAAAATCAATTTCTTCATTATTATGTATGAAATTATTTAGTGTAAAAAATAGCTATTAAAAAAAACAGGATGGTATTAACCTAATTTGGGAGGCTGCCAGACGGGAATAATTATCTGCCTTAATTTAAAAGGTAAATAGCTGCTGTAGCAGGAAGAATATTCGAGGGATAATATAGAAGCAAGTAGTGAAAAATCGTTTATAATAAATCCCGGGCAGCTGCCGCATACATCGAATGGAGAGCAATCTTTACAGCAATCGTCTTTCTTTTCGGGGCAATTGTCGGTTGAATCCGCTTGCTGCTCGCTATGAATATGCGACTGATCGGCCAGCACACAACAGGGGAAGCCGGTAAGTGTCAGCACGATCATCGATAATAGTAAAACAGCCAGCTTCACGGGGCAAAAATATAAAAATCATCTAAAGTCTTCCGGCATTTTGAACGTATTCGGATACTTCACTTACGGTTTGCCTTGCCGAACGTCCAACACCGATCAGGGTTGCTGATGCAAATCCCGTCCAGTTGCCATAGCCTACCAGCCACAACCCGTCCAAGGCTTTTGCCCTTGTTCCATCGGTGGCTACCCTGAACTTCTCATCTACGATACCGAGCGGCTGAAGGTGAGCGGTAGCGTAACGAAAACCCGTACACCAGACAATGGTATCAAAGCCTTCTTTCTGCCCGTTCTCCCATACCACGCCGTTTTCCGTTATCCTGTTCAATCTACCTTTGCTATTCAGCACTCCCCTTTTTCTTGCCTCCATCAAGGGCGGCACCATGACGATATTTCCCAAATTATATTGCTTGGCATTAAACGGCTTGCCCTCTTTCTGGGCATGGTACTTTGCGGTTGCTACATTAAAGAGCACACGGCCGTCAACATCATCCGGCAGGAACGTTGGAGGCTGCAAGGTAGACCAGGCAATA
>DATCYD010000273.1:0-3218 GCA_036570465.1 Anseongella sp. | reverse complement strand
GATCATGTTATCCCAGTCCTGCGTCTCTCCGTCCGGCAGCGGCGCCAGCCCAAGGGCCAGCCCTGCATTATTGACCAGGACGTCAATCTGTTTCCATTCAGGAGGAAGCCTTTCCACAGCAACATCCACTTCGTTCTGGTGGCGTACATCAAATGGCAGCAGGATGGTCTTTACTGCAAAAAGAGTTTCCATTGTTTTGGCCATCTCGGCTAACCTGTCCTTCCGCCGGCCATTGAGAATCAGGCTGTAACCATTCTTCGCGAAAATTTCCGCGCAGGCTTTTCCGATGCCCGATGTGGCTCCTGTAATGAATGCAATTGTTGACATAAGGCGAATTTATTCAAAGTGAACAGTAAATTGAACCAATTCGGCAAATAAGCTGGCCAGTGGATGACTATAAAGGTTATCGTCCTGATAAAGAATATTATTGAAAGAACGGGAGATCTTCAATTCCGGCGAACATTTGAAAAACTCGTAATACAGATCCAAGCCAATCCCTGCTTCCCATGCAAAATAATTGCGGTCCATGAAAAGGGAATTGTCAGGCGCTGCCGGAAATTTATTTGCATTCTGAATGGATTCGTCATATTTTGCCCTCGAGGTTACATCCATGCAGAATTTCGCCCCGCCGATCACATATGCCCGAATATTTCCCTGTCTGTTCGACTTGAATTTTAACAGCAGGGGGAATTGCATATTAGTAAAACGGATGTTCAGTCGCTGATCTTCCATGACTGCTTCAGTGTTATCCGTATCACCGCCGGGCTGCCAATACTTAAATTCCACGTCCCTGTCCACAAAAATAATATTCGGGGTGAATCGAAGGTCAAAATTGCGATGCAGGTTCAGGTTAGCCAATAATCCAAGACTGAATCCCGGCTTGCCAATCGATCGGATGGCTGCCAGCGACTCCACTGTTTCCAGATTACCATTGATATCTTCATACTCAAACGCATCCTGGTAATTCCCACGCTTGACCACATCAAAACTGCCGTAATTGAGAGCCAGGGAAAAGCCGAAATTATAACGTTCCCGGTCAATATTTCCCCCGTCATTGATGAACTGGGCCCGCAGGGGCATCCACAGTAACAGACTTAGAAACAGGGAACCGAACGCTTTCATGTGCTTTATTTTTTACCCGTATAAATGGAGCAAATCCCGTAAGTCAAGGTTTTCACACTTGTGTTCCTGAAACCGTTTCGCTCCATTTGCCTGGTGAACGCTCTTCCGTCCGGAAATGCGGCCACCGACTTGGGAAGGTAGCTATACGCGGCCTTATCTTTGGAGAACAAACGCCCCAGTAAAGGCAATATTCGGGAAGAATAAAAACCATAAAATTGCTTGACAGGGAATTTCCTTGGTGTAGAGAATTCCAGCACCAACAGGGTACCTCCCGGACGCAGTACCCGAAAAATATCCGCCAGCCCCTTGTCCAGATGTTCAAAATTCCGGACACCGAAGCCCACTGTTACCGCATCAAATGAATTGTCAGAAAATGGCAGCTTTTCCGAATCGGCTTTGCGGAACTGAATCTGAGTTTCCTTGCCTTGCTTAGCCACCTTTTCCCGGGCAATTTCCAGCATGCCTTCGGAAATATCCACTCCGGTGATCTTCTTCGGCTTTAACCGCAGCGCTTCAAAGGCCAGGTCTCCCGTTCCGGTAGCTACGTCCAGAATATTCCGTGGTTTGGCTTCCTTCAACAGATCAATCGCTTCCCTGCGCCAGGAACGGTCCACCCCCGCAGATAGAAAATGATTGAGAAAATCGTACTTTCCGGCAATATTATTGAACATCTGAGCCACTTGTTCCTTCTTTCCGGTGGCTTGCTTTTGATAAGGTTTCACAGTCCGCGACATGCGGTAAAGATAGGAAATATTTCAGCCAGGCAACTACCGGAGACTCCCGCCACACTGAAGTCCTGATTTTCCAATACATGGTGCAATCACCGAAATGCAACATACGAAAAAAATGAAGTTATTCGCTCCTCAGCGAATCCGTTGGATTGGCCAACGGGGTGACCGTCCTGCACAATTTCGCGCCGCAGAGAGCGCGAACTACAGCCCCAGCACCTCCACGCCCTGTTCGAAGATCACGTCCACCGGAATACCGGCGTCTCCGAGACGGTCAAGGTCGGCTTGCAGTTGGGGACCGATGCGGCCCTTTTCGCGGACCAGGCGGGCCACGCCTTCGTAATCTCCGTTGCCTTGCAGGGTGAGGATCAGGCGGGAAAGACTGTCCGCAGCGGTTTTCATTTTTTCAAAATCCACCTGGTATGTACCATTTTCTGCACGCTGGAAGGCGCCCTGTTCGCGGAAATAGTTGAAGCGGATCATGTTGGCTACGCCGTGGGCGCTGGAAGCGCCGAAACGGACCGAGCGGAAAATACCGGCCAGGAATGTCGTCATGTAGTCTTCAGGGCTGCCTTCTAGTTCACCCTTTTCCAGCAGTTGCATGATCATATACAGGCCCAGAATATCGGCTTTGCCTTCTTCCAGAGCGGAAGCGTGTTCTTTCAGGGCCTCCCGCACAGTCCCTTTATCATTGAGCGTATTCTTGATGCCAAGCCCGTGTGCCACTTCATGGAACATGGTGTTGGCGAAAAAGGCGTCGAAGGTCACGTTGGCCTGCTGAGCCGAATCAATGAGCATCCCGGCAATGGGCATCATGATCTCATCAAACTTGGCGCGCATGGCATTTTTCAGCTGAAGACGACGGGTACCCTTCTGGAGTTGTACTTCTTCATCGTTGGGTAGATTAATCGCAATGGTTTTGCTACCTGAGTTACAATCACCCGCGTAATAAATCACATCATAAGCGTTCAGATCGGCATCATTTCCAGGAGTTTCTTGTTTATAGCGCTCTTCCACCGGCAGGTTTTGCTGCAATTCCGGGAGATAAGCCGCGTATTTTTCCAGACGATTGCTCCATTCCCGGTCTTTCACCAGCACATACGCCTCGTGCGCCGCCTTGTAGCCGAATAGGCGGTCCTCGTATGTTTCAATAGGACCAATTACCAGCCCGATGGTGTTATCTTTCATATCCAGCCAGGCCAGATCGCTTTCCCGGTAAAGATCGGTGCGCAGCGCTTTGGCCCGGAGTTCCAGATAATCCCGAAGGCCTTTGTCTTCTGCAAGGACAGCGGCTTTCTCCAGCAAGGCAGCCGCACGCTGCACTTCGGCAGCAAATTCTTCATGATAGGGAACCAGGTACAACGCCCC
>DATCYD010000272.1:0-3842 GCA_036570465.1 Anseongella sp. | reverse complement strand
CGAGCCCACCGGGGCGTTGAGGCCAGGGGTAAACTGTGTGCCACATCAGCGCACCTGAGAAACTTGCACACGCTTTCAGGCCCAGGTTCCGGCTGGCTTTGGCGGCCAGCTTCAGCTGATTCACGGCCCATTCAGTGCGTGCCGAAGGGTTCTTATGGTATTCCGGCGGGGCAAAACCGTCGAAGAGCTCGTCATAAGCGGGATGCACAGCTACCAGCTGCCCCTGCAAATGCGTGGAAAGCTCGGTGATTTCCATGCCGGCTTCGGCGACAATGCCTTTTATTTCATCAGCATAATCCTTACTTTCAGCGGCTTTGGCCAGGTCTATGCAACGGCCGTCCCAGGTTGGGATCTGCACGCCTTTATAGCCCAGATCACCCAGCCAGGCGCAGATATTCTTTAAATTATTGAAGGGTTCCTTGTCGTCCATGAACTGGGCAAGGAATATAGCAGGGCCTTTGATCGTTTTCATACTTATTCGAATTTGGTCCATTTCTGCTCAGTAGCGGAGGATTCCACGACCTTATCAATGAATAGCATGCCACGTACTCCGTCTGCTGCGCCCGGGAAGTCCGAAGCGCCGGCAGGAGGCTCCACGCCATCAATGCGGGCAGCAATGGTCAGGGCAAAATTACGATATAAATTGGCGAACGCTTCCAGGTAACCTTCCGGATGTCCGGCCGGTGTACGGCAGTTTCCCGCTGCTATATCCGAGAGGTAACCGGTTCCGGCACGCCAGATCTCAGCAGGCTTATCCAGCCAGCGGACAATCAATGTATTGGGTTCGTGCTGCGCCCATTCCAACCCACCGTTCTCGCCATAAATACGAATCTTTAGTGCATTTTCTTCACCGGCGGCTACCTGAGAGGCCATCAATACGCCGGCAGCGCCATTATCAAAACGCAACAACACGTTGCCGTCATCATCCAGTGCACGCCCCTCCACCATGATGTTGAGATCAGCGCAAATCTGACTGATCTTCAGGCCGGAAATGTATTCAGCCAGGTTAGCAGCATGTGTACCGATATCGCCCATACAACCACTTTTGCCGGACTTTTTGGGATCGGTACGCCAGGCTGCCTGTGCATTGCCTTCGCGCTCAGTGAGCCGGCTGAGCCAGCCCTGAGGATATTCTACCCAAACCTTGCGGATCTTACCCAGTGCGCCATCCTTCACCAGCTGCCGGGCCTGTTTGACCATAGGATACCCTGTATAGGTATGAGTCAGCAGCAATGTCAGACCGGTTTCTTCCACTTTCGCCTGTAGTTGCTGCGCTTCTTCCAGGGTAAAAGTCATTGGCTTTTCAACCACTACATGAAAGCCTTTTTCCAGGGCCATCATAGCTGGTGCGAAGTGCACAAAATTCGGTGTTACAATGGTTATAAAATCGAGGCGCTCATCGGCTGATTTAGCCGCCTCTTCTTCCAGCATGACTTTATAATCGGTATATGTCCGCGAGGGATCAAGGAAGAGCATTTCTCCCGATTCCCGTGCGATTTCCGGGTCGATACTAAGCGCACCTGCCTTCAATTCAATCAGGCCATCCATGTTCAGTGCCAGACGGTGAACCGCGCCAATAAAGGCATCCTTACCACCGCCAATCATTCCCATTCGAAGTTTTCTTTCCATGCGATTTCTTAACTTTTATTGGTTCTAATATACTGTATTTTCTACACGAAGCAAGCCGGAACGCAACCGGCATAGCGGTTTATCCACTGCACAATACGTCTGCCAGATGCAAGGTCTTCAGTGGCAAGCGGTGTTTATCAATGTACCCTTGCAAGTGCAGCAGGCAGGAAACATCCGTTGATATGATATATTCCACCTCCTGGGCCACCACGTTTTCGATCTTTTGTTCAGCCATGGCCGCGGAAATGGATTCAAATTTCACGGCAAAGGTTCCGCCAAAACCACAGCAGGTATCGGCATGTGGCAGCGGCACCAGTTCCAGCCCTTCTACATGCTCCAGCAATCGAAGAGGCTCATCTTTCAAATGACATTCCCGGAGTGAGGCGCAGGACGAATGATAAACGGCCCGGCCCTTGAGCGAAGCTCCCACATTTTCCTTTTTCAGCACATTCACGATAAAATCGGAAAGCTCATACATATTCTGCTGCACAGTCCTGCATTTATTATGCGCCACCGAATTCAGGAAAAGATCTGTATAATAATTTTTGATCATGCCTGTACAGGAGGCTGAGGGACAAACAATATAATGTTCTTCCGAAAAATCATTCAGGAACTTCTGCCCTACTTCCTTGGCTTCATCCCAGAAACCCGAATTAAAGGCAGGTTGTCCGCAACAGGTTTGTTGCGGGTTATAAATCACTTCGCACCCCAGTTTTTCCAGTACATTCACTGTGTTTACAGCGGTTTCAGGAAAGCACTGATCAATAAAGCAGGGGATGAATAATTCAACTTTCATATTTTTCTTTAAAATCGTTATTTCTCGTTTCCAGGATGCCGGACTTGCGCAGTACTCCCGTCAGTACTAAAAGTAAAACAAGGCCAAATATAAAATAAGAACCTAGTATAAGTGTGGACATTCGCATATTTCCTGTAAGTTCTTCTACCAGGCCGAAGCTAAAAAGACCGGCAACGATGGCCAGTTTCTCGGTAACATCATAAAAACCGAAAAAAGAAGCGCTTTCCGGAGTGTTCCGGGGCAGGAATTTGGAATACGTAGAGCGAGAGAGTGACTGAATCCCTCCCATGACAAGCCCCACCACTGCTGCCAGCGCATAAAACTGGTACTCATTGGAAATAAAATAGGCCGAAAAACAAACGCCGATCCATAGCGCTACTACGCAGGACAGCACCGGCACATTTCCATATCGCTTTCCGGCAGCCGATATCAGATAAGCGCCGGGAATTGCCACCAGTTGAATCACCAGGATGGTTGCAATCAACTTTTCCATTCCCAGGTGCAGCTCCTTTTCTCCAAAGGCCGCCGCTACCAGCATGACCGTTTGCACTCCCATGGAATAAAAGAAAAAAGCCCACAGATAATAAAGCAGGGCCGGATTTTTTCGAACCTGGTTCCAGACTTTCCTCAGCTCCTGGAATCCACTATGGATTTTCGCGCGGTCCAGCCGCTGATAGTTGGGACTCCCTTTGGGCAATACAGAAAATGGGATCAGCGCAAAGCCTGCCCACCAGATGCCCACCAGCAAAAAAGAAAGACGCGCCGGAAACCCAGCGTCTGTAATGCCAAACCAACCTGGCTTCAATACAAAGACAAAACAGATGATCTGGAGTAATACACTCCCTATATATCCATAGGCATAGCCCTTCGCACTAGTCCGGTCCTGCTGGTCCCTGGAAGCAATTTCCGGAAGGTAGGAATTACTGAACACCACCCCTCCGCAATACCCGATGGCTGCCACGGCAAAGCAAATAATACCCAGTTCCAGTGTCGCTGACGTGAAAAAGAAAAGTCCCCCACAGGCCAGCGCTCCCAAAAAGGTAAACAGCATCATGAAATTCCGCTTATTGCCCCGGTAATCGGCCGTGGCAGTCAGAATGGGTGTCAGCAGCGCCACCACCAGATAAGCTGCGGCCAGCGCATAATTGGAAAGTGCCGTATTGACAAATTCCCTTCCGAAAAAGCTGACCATATCGCTGCCGCCCCGGGAAGTCACCGCCACATAATATGCCGGAAAGATCGTGGACGTAATCACCAGGTTGTAGGACGAATTAGCCCAATCATACATCGCCCAGGCGCGGACGGTTCGTTTGTCGTTCAGGATCGGCATGCGGCGCTAAATGTAGAAAATAAAACATGACATTGCAATGACAGTATAAATGTTATTTTTGCTGATCTCCACACAACATCGATACAT
>DATCYD010000271.1:0-4877 GCA_036570465.1 Anseongella sp. | reverse complement strand
GAAGGGAATGGGATCATTAGTCGCCGGGACCTGAAGGCTTACCGGGCGGTATGGCGAAAGCCGGTTTCTGGAACCTACCGGGGCATTAAAGTGATTTCCATGCCCCCTCCGTCAAGCGGCGGAGTAGCCTTGCTGCAGATGCTCCGCATGGCTGAACCTTTTAACCTGAGTAGCCCGGAATTTCCGGATGTCATGGGTGTTGATCCGGGTGAAGCCGCATGGGTTCACCTGCTGGCTGAAATTGAACGCCGGGTATTTGCAGACCGGGCTGTTTACCTGGGCGACCCTGATTTTTATGAGGTTCCTGTGGAGGGATTGCTGAACGATGAATACCTGCGTAGAAGGATGGTTTCTTTTGATCCCCGAAAGGCAAGCTCAAGTTCAGACGTGACTGCCGGTACCCTGCTTTCCGGAACTCAAGGGGATGGACAGTCAGAGGCCAGAACACCAGGTACCGGCGCTTTGCCAGGTGAAAGTTCCGAGACCACCCATTTTTCAATCGTTGACCGGGAGGGGAATGCAGTGGCGGTAACAACGACGCTGAATGGAAATTTTGGCTGCAAGGTGGTGGTGGATGAGGCAGGCTTTTTGCTGAACAATGAGATGGATGATTTTAGCTCCAAACCGGGTGTGCCCAATATGTTCGGATTAATAGGCGGGGAAGCGAATGCCATTGAAGCGGGGAAACGCATGCTCAGTTCCATGACGCCGACGATCCTGGAGAAGGACGGGGAATTATTCATGGTGGTGGGAAGCCCCGGAGGCTCTACAATTATCACGACGGTATTTCAAACGATCCTGAACGTGGTGGATCGGGATATGAATATCCGCCAGGCAGAGGCTGCCCGCCGGTTTCATCATCAGTGGCTTCCCGACAGAATACTGGCTGAACGGGATGCCCTGGACCCCGCAGTGACTGACAAGCTGAAAAGCATGGGCCATCAGGTGGAGACGACCGGTTCCATCGGTCGATGTGACGCCATTCTGGTCAGGGATGGCCTTTATTACGGGGGCGCCGATTCCCGTGGCGATGATACGGCGGTAGGGTACTAAAATCAATAAATAATAAGTTGTGAAAAGGCGGATCAAAAAAGTGGCTGTTCTTGGTTCGGGCATTATGGGTTCCCGGATTGCCTGTCATTTTGCCAATGCTGGCCTGGAAGTGTTGCTCCTTGACCTGGCACCACGATCAGATCCATCCGGAAACTCAGAATCGCTTGGGAAACCGTCAGAAGAACAGACTGGTCGTGTTTCGGCCCGCAATAAGACGGCCGATGAAGCGCTGCAGGCTGCGGTAAGATCCTCTCCTTCCCCCCTTTATAAGCAGCAGTCGCTCCGGCTGATCAAGACAGGTAATTTTGACGATCATATGGCCGGGATCGCTTCTGCCGACTGGATCATTGAGGCGGTGGTGGAGGATCTGACGATCAAACGCGGCTTGCTTGAACAGGTCGATGCTTTTCGTAGTCCTGGTTCGTTGATTACTTCCAATACTTCGGGCATTCCCCTTCATTTGCTGGCCGAAGGGCGATCCGATGATTTCCGAAAGCATTTCTGTGGCAGTCATTTTTTTAATCCGCCCCGTTATTTACCCTTGCTGGAAATTATTCCTACATCGCATACCTCTGGGGAAGTTGCCGATTTCTTATTGGATTACGGGGAACGTTTTCTTGGGAAGACAACCGTTCTTTGTAAGGATACGCCAGCTTTTATTGCCAATCGGATTGGTGTTTATTCCATCATGAAATTGCTTCATTATGTGGAAGAGACAGGCTTGACGATCGAGGAAGTCGATGCCTGGACGGGACCTTTGCTGGGAAGGCCAAAATCAGCCACTTTTCGAACAGCGGATGTAGTGGGTCTGGATACTCTGTCTCGGGTAGCTGACGGGTTGTATGAACATTTTCCCGATGATGAAGAGCGGGAGGTATTCAGGCTTCCGGGCTTCGTAAAGTCCATGTTGAAAGAAAATCGGCTTGGTGTCAAGACCGGAGAGGGGTTTTATAAAAAGGTAAAGAAGAATAGCGGCGAATCGCATATTATGGCGTTGCGTTTTGAAAACATGGAATATGTTCCTTCTGAAAGAGTCTCTTTGCCCGGGCTGCCACCGGGAACGAATTCGCTTGCGGAACGCCTGAGATCGCTTGAAGCCGGGAAAGGAGTGATTTCGGAGCTATTCAGACATATCAGTTACGGACTTTTTAGTTATTGTTCGCATCGGATTCCTGAAATAAGTGATGAGTTTTCCCGCATAGACGATGCGATGAAAGCCGGTTTTGGCTGGGAAATGGGTCCTTTTGAAATGTGGGATGCCCTGGGGGTTGCTGCCACCGCAGAAGCCATGGAAAAAGCCGGTCATTCGCCTGCTCCATGGGTATCTGAAATGCTGAAGTCCGGCCGGACGTATTTCTACGATAATACTCCAGGCACTAATCAGAAACAGGTTTCAAAAGGCCCGGAAATTTCGCCGGACTTGCTCCGTTTCTCCGGGACGGTATGGGAAAATACAGGCGTTATCGTTTCCGATATTGGAGATGGGATCCTGAACTGCGCTTTTCACACAAAACTCAATACCATGGGTAGCGAAGTGATCGAGGGCCTGAATAAGGCGATTGATCTGGCAGAGAAGGATTTCCGGGGGATGGTCATTGCCAATGACGGGAGGGAATTCTCCGCCGGGGCCAATCTGGCGCTGCTGCTGATGTACGCCGCCGAAGAAGAGTGGGATGAAATTGATACGATGGTCCGGTCCTTTCAGAATACGATGATGCGCTTGCGATATTCCGCTATTCCGGTGGTATCCGCACCACATAACCGGGTGTTGGGAGGCGGGTGTGAACTGTGTTTGCACTCGGATTATGTACAGCCTCACGCGGAAACCTATATGGGACTGGTGGAGGTGGGGGCTGGTATTATCCCGGCAGGCGGAGGAAGTAAGGAATTTGCGATGCGGGCAGCCGGTGAAATGACACCTGGCGGGATTGATGAACTGGAGGTTCTGAAAAACCGCTATATGACCATTGTGATGGCCCGGGTATCCACCTCGGCGGCGGAGGCATTTGAGCTGGGTTATCTGGAAAGTAGCAACGCATCGGTAAGTATCAGCCGGAAATGGCAACTGGAACAGGCCCGGCGGAAAGCGATGGAACTTTCTGACAAGGGTTATGTACAGCCGGTTGCCCGGGAAGACATCCGGGTATTGGGGCGTCAGGGACTGGGGATGCTCACAGTGGGTGCTTCAAATATGCTGGCCGGACATTATATTTCTGAACATGATCATAAGATTGCCGGAAAACTGGCCTGGGTAATGTGTGGAGGAGATCTTTCGGCGCCGGCTGAAGTCAGTGAACAATACTTGCTGGATCTGGAACGGGAGGCTTTTCTGTCGCTCTGCGGAGAGCGGAAGACCCTGGAACGTATGCAGGCGCTTCTGACCAGCGGGAAACCGTTAAGAAATTGACCGATATGAGAACTCAAAGAGATGAATGAAGCATTTATCATATCCGCATACAGAAGTCCGGTAGGGAAGGCTCCCCGCGGGCAATTGCGCAATGTGCGTCCCGATGATCTGGCCGCGGGTGTGATCCGTCATATGATTGATAAACTACCCGCTCTTGACAGGGAACAGATAGACGATGTCATTGTCGGAAATGCCACTCCCGAAGCGGAACAGGGGTTAAACCTGGGAAGAATGATCTCTCTGCTAAGTCTGAATACGGAAAAGGTGCCCGGGATGACTGTGAACAGGTATTGTTCTTCAGGCCTGGAAACCATTGCCATTGCTTCGGCAAAAATCCGTGCCGGCATGGCTGATTGCATTATTGCAGGAGGTGTAGAATCCATGTCATGCATTCCTTTTGGCGGCTGGAAGATCGTTCCGAATTATGAACTGGCGCTGAAACATCCTGATTATTATTGGGGAATGGGTCTCACCGCTGAGGCAGTGGCAACTGAGTACAGTATATCGAGGGAGGATCAGGACGAATTTGCCTATCGTTCCCATCAGCGGACAATCAGCGCTATCGACCGGGGCTGTTTTCGGGATGAAATTGTACCGGTGAATGGACATGAAGCATATGTGGACGAACAGATGCGGCAAAAATCCCGTGAATTTGTAGCTGATACCGACGAGGGTGCACGCCGGGATACGTCTCTGGAGAAACTTGCAAAGCTGAAACCCGTTTTTAATGCCCGTGGCACGGTTACAGCAGGCAATTCTTCGCAAACTTCTGACGGGGCGGCATTTGTTCTGGTGGTTTCAGAAAAAATGCTGAAAACACTTGGCGTTCAGCCTGTTGCCAGGTTGCTTAGTTACAAGGTGGCAGGGGTGCCTCCACGGATCATGGGTATCGGGCCGGTGGAGGCGGTTCCCCCAGCCCTTCAGGCGGCTGGTCTGAAATTGAAGGACATGGAATTGATTGAGCTGAATGAAGCCTTTGCCGCTCAGTCACTGGCGGTCATGCGGACACTTGATATCGATCCCGAAAGGGTGAATGTGAATGGTGGGGCCATTGCCCTGGGACATCCGTTGGGCTGTACCGGGGCCAAACTTTCGGTACAATTGTTCGGAGAACTGAAAAGGCGCGGCGGTAAATACGGCCTGGTGACCATGTGCGTTGGTACAGGACAGGGGGCGGCCGGAATCTTTGAAATACTATAAATAATCATCGCCATGGCGAAAAACGTGCTGACAGGCGGCGAATTTCTGGTCCGGGAGACTGGCGCCGCCGGTATATTTATCCCTGAAGAATTTAACGAAGAACAGCAGATGATTGCTCAAACCTGCCGGGAATTCCTGAATCGTGAAGTGTTCCCCCGCCTCGAAGATATTGACCGGCAGGAAGAAGGGTTGATGGAAGAGCTGTTGAAAAAAGCAG
>DATCYD010000270.1:0-5982 GCA_036570465.1 Anseongella sp. | reverse complement strand
GGGCGGTCAACCTGCTGCTGGGTATTTCGGTGGTCCCCGCTTTAACAGGCAGAATGGCCTGGCTGGGACTGTTCCCGCTGGTGTTTATTACGGCTGTAACGGTCATTAGCCGGGGAGAAGTGCTTGGAGGGAGTAAAAAAGCCCTTAAGACCTCCTTTATCATGTACTTGGCATTAACTGCGGGCCTGATCCTGCTGGGCATATGGCAAAACGCAGCGCCAAGAACCCTTCTTTTTGCAGGATGCTGGCTCGTGATGGCCGCCTGGCCCCTGAAAAAAGCATTTAAAACCCTGCAGCCCGGCGATATCCGCTTATCGGTTAAGGCCGGTGTGCTTTCCCTGATCTTCCTGGATGCTTCCTATGCCGCCATTTTCTCCGGCTGGCTGCCGGCCCTGGCTATCGTAGCGCTGTTTCCGCTTTCGGTGGTTTTGGCCAGGATGTTTTCGGTTACCTGATGCGTCCGCCGGATAAAAGTGTAACTCTAAGTTGACGGCCGTCACGTATATAAAGAACATACAAATGAAAAAGCTCATCCTCGACAAAGATTACAAAGGCATTGAACAGGCGCTTTCAGCAAGTCTGGATCTTGCCAATGAAGGTATTCCGTACGATGCGGTGAACACGGCGAAAACTCACCCGCTGCATAGGATCTGCGACGGGGTGTTTTCTGGAGAATATACGGATGAGGAAGCGGTGAAAATGGCAGAGATATTCCTGGAGAATGGGGCGCACATTAACGGCAATGGATTGATAGAAAAACAGGACACGCCTCTTATTGCCGCTGCAAGCCTGCATGCAGACCGGGTTGCCTTTTTTTACATAGAGCAGGGGGCCGATATAAATCATGCGGGGTGCCACGGAGGCACTGCCTTACATTGGGCCGCATGGTGCGGAAGAGACAAAGTTGTCAGCAGACTTGTACAGGAGGGAGCGGATATTCATAAGAAATGTATAGATTTCAAGGCGACTCCACTCTTCTGGGCGGTTCATGGATTAAAGAATGGAGGTACAACCAGTGTGTCTGGTAGTTTGGAGTGCGTTAAGATTCTGATTCAATCCGGCGCAGATAAAAATATCCCGAATGGTGATGGAAAAACAGTTTTTGATTTGCTTGGTGATGAGGATTCGGAATTGAAAGAGCAATTAGGCAGAGATTAGATCAAATATCGGCATAATTCCCTATTTTGAGGGCCGACCCAATATCAATATCTTATTGTATTTATGATAGCAGCGACTCTTCATTTACCTGGATTAGTTTTTTCTCTTGCCCTGACGGCTTGTTCCCCGGCGAAAAAAAATGCTCCGGCGGGCGAGCGCAATAATGGCGATTCCACGCTCACTTTTCAAAACCCGGTTTTTAATAAGGATTTTCCCGACCCCAACCTGGTTAAAGCGCCTGATGGGTACTTTTATGCGTATTCCACGCAGGCCAACCACGGAAACGGCGGGCTGGTCATACCTATACTGCGCTCCAAAGACCTGGTGAACTGGGAAGGCATGGGAGCCGCGCTTGAAAAGAAGCCGGACTGGAAAGCCAAAGGAGGTATTTGGGCGCCGGATGCAGTGTATTACAAAGGACTGTACCGGCTCTATTATTCTTATTCCACCTGGGGCGATCCCAATCCGGGTATCGGGCTGGCGGTCAGTGAAAAACCTGAAGGGCCTTTCCGGGATCTCGGGAAGGTTTTTTTGAGCAAAGAAATTGGCGTGGAAAATTCCATCGATGCCTTTTTTATAGAAGATGAGGGAACGCCTTATCTGTTTTGGGGAAGTTTCCACGGCATTTATGGCGTGGAATTAAACGCTGATGGGACCAGGGTCAGGGGAGAAAAATTCCGGATTGCCGGGGATGCTTACGAAGCAACTTATATCCTGAAAAAAGGGGGGTATTACTATTATTTCGGCTCCACCGGCAGTTGCTGTGAAGGGGCGAGCAGTACCTACCGCGTAAAGGTAGGAAGATCCACCGTATTAGAGGGGCCCTACCTTGACAGAGAGGGGAAACCATTGCTGGAAAACGGCGGTACCCTGGTACTGGAAGGCAATAAGGCATTTGCAGGACCAGGCCATAACGGGGAAGTGGTGACCGATGACACCGGTCATGACTGGATGGTTTATCATGCCTATCACCGCGACGATCCAAAACGGGGCAGGGTCATGCTGCTTGACCGCATTCTCTGGGAAGAGGGCTGGCCCCTGATCGAAGGCCGTCAACCCGGACTTGAGCGGGAGAGCCTCCCTGTATTCAAATAACCGAAAACAAAACCAACCTGACCAATTATGGAAAGTTCAGTCTATTTGCTAACAATTACTTTCCTGGCGATTATCCTGCTTCTGATCCTGGTAATCCGCTTCAACCTCCATGCCTTTATCGCCTTGCTGGTGGCCAGTATTGCCGTGGGGGTAGGAACAGGCATGCCTGTGCTGGATATCTTCAAAAGTATTCAGGACGGCATGGGCAGCGTGCTTGGCTTTGTGGCCGTGATCGTTGGCCTCGGAGCCATCTTTGGGCAATTGATGGAGGCATCGGGCGGAGCAGAGGTAATGGCTCACCGGTTGCTTCGATGGTTTGGTGAAAAGAAAGCGCCCTGGGCGCTGACCCTTACCGGTTTTATTATTTCCATTCCAATTTTTCTGGACATCGGTTTTATCATGCTGGTAACCATTGTTTACGCGCTGGCCCGCCGAACAGGAAAATCCACTTTATACTATGCGATCCCGCTTCTGGCAGGTTTGGGAGTAACCCATACGTTTGTGCCGCCTACTCCGGGGCCGGTGGCGGTGGCCGAAATCCTGAATGTTCCGTTGGGATGGGTCATCTTTTTCGGCGTGGCAATCGGGATCCCTGTGGCCATTATCGCCGGTCCGATATTCGGAAGGTTCATTTCAAAACGAATTATGACCTATCCTCCTCCTCTGGAAGATGCTCTTGAGGGGACGGCTGTTAATCAGGGGAGTGCTTCCGGTGACGGGACGGGTGCAGAGCAAGGATCAGCTTCTGTCATTGGGACGATGGGTATGCCGGGTCCTGCGGCAACAGCTCCATCGGGGAAGCCTCCTTCTTTTACCGCGGTGATCTTGTTGATTTTGCTGCCATTGCTGCTGATCATGACAGGAACAGTGGCGGATATCCTGGCAAAGGATGCGATGATCAATGGAGATGCTTTTTGGGTAAAGGCGATCCTCTTTCTAGGGCATCCCTTTGCTGCCTTGCTGCTGGCCACTTTAGGCGCCGTCTATTTTTTTGGGAACCGCATGGGCTATAGTTCGCGGGAAGTGCTGGAGATCGCTAATAAATCCCTGGCGCCGGCAGGTCTTATTATTCTGGTGACCGGCGCTGGTGGAATGTTTAAAGAAATTCTGATAGATAGCGGGGTGGGGACGGCCCTGGCTGAGACCATGACCTCGATGAATGTGCCCATGATCGTACTGGCCTACCTGTTGGCGCTGATCATACGGGTGACCCAGGGATCCGCTACAGTGGCCATGATCACGGCGGCTGGTATGGTTGCACCCGCCCTGGAATTGATGGCGCTCCCGGATATGCAAAACGCGTTGGTGGTAATCGCCATTGCAGCAGGAGCGACTACGCTTTCTCATGTGAATGACAGTGGATTTTGGCTGGTGAACCGTTACCTGTATATGACTGAAAAGGAAACTTTAAAGTCCTGGTCAATGATGGAAACTATCATATCAGTCTGTGGATTTCTGCTAACCGTGCTGGTTTCCTTCCTGATAAGCGGAGGGCTTATTTAGTTGCAGATACTTGGGGGCGATTGCGATTTTTCGTAACTTACGCGTTTTTAACAGCGCAGCAGATATGGAAGCGATCAAGCAGGAGTTCAGTGTTGCATATCAATATAGTGTTTATTTTACGGAGCAACTTTTTGATACCAATAACGAATTATTTTACAGTGTTTTAAGGAGTTTGACTTCAACAAATTCTTCAAAGATTTTATTTGTCCTTGACGAGGGGGTGTCCCGGCATCACCCGGAACTGGCGGGGGATATCCGCCGGTATTTCCACGAGTATCCTGACTTGCCGTCACTTTGCGATGAGCTGGTGCTGATCCCGGGTGGCGAACAATGTAAAAATGATGAGACGTTCAGTCGTCAGATCCTGGAGGCAGTGAACCGCCATAGGGTGGATCGTCACTCATTTGTGGCGGCCATCGGGGGCGGAGCGGTACTGGATCTGGCGGGTTACGCCGCGGCTATTGCCCATAGGGGAGTACGACACATCCGTATCCCTACCACGGTGCTTTCTCAAAATGATTCCGGCGTTGGGGTCAAGAATGGCATTAATTGTTTTGGAAAAAAGAATTTCCTGGGAACCTTTGTTCCGCCGGTGGCTGTGCTCAATGATTTTGAATTCCTGAATACCTTACATCCAAGAGACTGGCGCTCAGGCATTGCTGAAGCCATTAAGGTGGCCCTGATCAAGGATGAACCTTTTTACCGCTATATTGAAAGCCAGGCGGGTGCGCTGGCGGCCCGGGATATGGGCGCTATGAAGGAGTTGATCCATCACTGTGCCAGGCTTCATCTGGATCATATTTCTGGAGCGGGCGATCCGTTTGAAAAGGGTTCTTCACGCCCGCTGGATTTTGGACACTGGTCAGCGCATAAACTGGAACAGATGAGCGATTACCAGCTTCGACACGGAGAGGCGGTGGTGATCGGGATGGCTTTGGATGTGGTGTATTCCACGTTGAAAGGGTTGCTACCCCAGGAAGATGGCGCCCGCATTCTTTCGCTGTTCCAACGACTTGGCTTCCGGTTCTACGATCCGCTGCTTACATCGAATCTGGATGCTGAAAACCGGTCAAAGTCTGTATTGGCCGGGCTGGATGAATTCCGCGAGCACCTGGGCGGACAGCTAACCATCACCCTGCTGAATCGAATTGGCAAGGGAATGGAAGTGCATGAAATGGACGAAGAAACGTTACTGAAAGCGATCAGGTTCCTGGGGTCGGCATCAGTCCAAGAACAAGCGAATGTTACTTGCTAATAAAGCGCATCTTACTTATTGCACCAATATTCATCCTGGCGAATCCTGGAAAGAGACCTTTGCCCAGCTGAAGAAATATCTTCCGGCGGTGAAGCGAAAGGCCGGGATCGAAGGCGCCCCGATGGGAGTTGGCCTGCGGTTGTCAGACCAGGCTTCCCGCGAGCTGGAAACGGAGGGGCTGAAGGATTTCAGAACCTGGTTGAAACGGAACGGTTTTTATGTATTCACCATGAATGGCTTTCCTTACGGGGCTTTTCATCATAAAAAGGTTAAGGACCTGGTTCATCATCCGGACTGGCTGAGCCGGGAGCGGGTGGATTATACCCTGCGGCTGTTCGGTCAGTTGAAAGAATTATTGCCTGCGGGCATGAACGGGAGTATTTCCACATCACCATTATCGTACAAAGACTGGTTTTCTACCCGAACGGCAGCTACCAATGCGATGATCCAGGCAACCTATCATATCCTGGAAATTGCCGAGTACCTGGCCAATGAAAAAAAATCCTCTGGAATTACCCTTCACCTGGATATTGAACCTGAACCCGACGGCCTGCTGGGCAATACGAAAGAATTTATCGAATGGTATGATGAGTACCTGTTGCCTGAAGGGGTTCGGTATTTCCGGGAAAAAATGGGTTTGAAGGCCGCTCAGTCCAAGGCATTGCTGAAGGAACATATCCGTTTGTGCTATGACATTTGTCATGTGGCGGTATCGTATGAGAACCACGCACCCTTGTTGAAGAAATTGTCTGAAAGGGGAATCCAAATAGGAAAGCTCCAGGTGAGCGCTGCTTTAAAGGTTCTATTTGGAAAGAATAACAGACAGAAAATAAAGGAGTTAAATTCGTTTAATGAACCTGTTTATTTACATCAGGTGGTGGCCAGGACCGGGCCGAGGAGACTGCGTCGTTTCTACGACATGACTCCGGCGCTGCGCCATTTTAACGAGGAACACAGGGAATGGCGGGTGC
>DATCYD010000269.1:0-6122 GCA_036570465.1 Anseongella sp. | reverse complement strand
TTCAGGGTAAAAAGATCGATGATTTGCAGGCGGTGATTTCCAAACTCCGCCAGGAAGATTTCGGGCAACCGCTTCAATTTATTAACATGAGATAATCTGCTTATGAAAACTGGCATCCGTTTTCAGTTGTCGGTCATGATGTTCCTTGAATTCTTCATTTGGGGAGCCTGGTACGTGACCATGAGTACTTATCTGGCAACAGTCCTTGAGGCTGACCAGGTGGATATCGGGAAGGCCTACAGCGCCCTGGCCATTGCCACCATCTTCTCTCCCTTTTTCGTGGGAATGATTGCGGACCGGTTCTTTCCCGCACAAAAAGTTCTTGGCGCACTGCATCTGGGCGGCGCTGTGGTCCTTTATTTCCTGACTTCGGTCAGCGACCCTGATATTTTTTACTGGGTGTTGCTCCTGTATTCGCTTATGTATGCCCCTACCCTTGCCCTGGTTAACTCCGTCTCATTCGGACAAATGCTTGATCCGGGCAAACAGTTCGCCGGGATACGTGTCCTGGGAACCATCGGGTGGATCGTCACGGGACTAATGATCGATTTTGTATTTAATATTGGTCCCCACGAACTGGCCTTTACCTTCTATATGGCAGCGACGGCTTCTCTCTTACTGGGCATCTGGAGTTTCTTTTTGCCCGATACGCCGCCAAAGGCTCGCGGCGAGAAAGTACGGATGGCGGATATCCTTGGTGTGGAGGCATTTGTTCTTTTCCGTGACCGCTCGTTTCTGATCTTCTTCATTTCGTCTATCCTTATTTGCATTCCATTATCGTTTTATTACAGCTTGACGAACCAGTTTTTAGTAGAAACAGGGATGGAGAATGTAACCAGCAACATGACGCTTGGTCAGATATCAGAAGGGCTCTTTATCCTGCTGATCCCGTTTTTCTTTCGGCGGTGGGGAGTCAAGTACATGATCATGCTGGGTATGTTGGCCTGGGTGCTCCGATTTGTTCTGTTTGGTTACGGAGATGCGGGCCCGGGGCTTTGGATGCTGTTTGCTGGCATCATACTTCATGGCGTTTGCTTTGACTTTTTCTTTGTTACCGGACAGATCTATACCGATACAAAGGCCGGTGAGAGGATCAAAAACTCAGCCCAGGGAATGATTACGATGGCTACATACGGCATTGGCATGTGGATTGGTACGCTGCTTTCGGGTTATGTTTCGAAATACTATACGGTTGATGGCGTCCATTTATGGAAAGAGACCTGGCTGGTACCTGCAGCCATTGCTTTCATCGTATTGATCCTTTTCAGCTTCCTGTTCAAAGACAAAATAAAAAGCACCGCGATATGAGAAAAATAGCCATGTTGGGTTCCGGTTTTATCGGACGTTTTTACGCCGATTCCATCCAGGGCCTGAGGAGTAAGGACACGATCACCAGCATTTATTCACGCCGGGAAGAAAGCGCCCGGAAATTTGCCGAAGATTACAACGTGCCTCACTGGACTACTACAATGGAAGAAGCCATTCACCATCCGGAGGCAGATACGGTGGTTGTTTCACTCCCAAATAACCTGCACGAAACAGCAGTGCTTGAAGCCGCTGCTGCTGGCAAAGCCGTCCTTTGTACCAAACCACTCGGAAGGAATGCCGCCGAAGCAAAACGAATGCTGGAAGCGGTAGAAAAAGCCGGGGTGTTTCATGGTTACCTGGAAGACCTGGTTTATACTCCCAAAACAATTAAAGCCCTGGAAAGTGTACAAAAAGGCGCACTAGGCACCATTCTTTGGGCACGTTCGCGAGAGGCCCACCCGGGACCCCACAGTAATTGGTTCTGGGATAAGGAACAGGCAGGCGGTGGCTGCATCCTGGATCTGGGTTGCCATTGCATTGAGATCGCCCGCGGTTATATTGGCAAGGATATCCGTCCGGTGGAAGTCATGTGCTGGGCGGATACCCAGGTAAAGCCCATTGATGCGGAAGACCATGCCATTGGCCTGGTGCGCTATGAGAACGGCGCCATCGGTCAGTTTGAGGTCAGCTGGACCTTCCGTGGTGGCCTTGACCTTCGGGATGAGGTCATGGGATCGGAAGGCACCATCTGGATCAATAACTTTCTTCGCACCGGCTTTGATATGTTTACCTCAGGAGAAGGTTATGATTATGTTTCGGAAAAAGCAGAAACAAATAAAGGCTGGATTTTCCCCGTAGGAGACGAAATCCATGAACTGGGCTACAATTTCATGTTCGCCGATATGTTCGATGGTATTGAAAACGGCAACCGGCCCCGGGAAACCTTTTACGACGGCTATGTGGTAAACGCGGTCATGGACGCAGCCTATAAATCAACGAAAAGCAAAAAATGGGAGCCCATAGAGCTGGAAATATGGCGCGGAAAAGATGGTGTTGATAAAATCTCAGGCGCCAGGGATTACAATGAACAATACTACCTGATCAAGGAAGAAACCACTCATTATGGCGCCAAAAAGGTAATCCTGAAGGACAAGAAGACTGGAGAGATCATCGAAAAAGTGCTGCGATCAGAATGATCTGCTGAATCCGATACGGATCACCGGGTCCTGATAAGGCTTAAAATCATTATCCAGCACATTAAACAGGATCGCAAAATGCATCCTGGTGCGCTGCCCGATGCCACCGTAATACCCCGCCCCCAGAAGCAGGCTGCTGACATCGATCCGGTCAGTCTGCGGATCCACCGCGATGGCTTCCGGGTCTTCGGTATTCAGGTATTCGTATTCTCCCTGGGCAAAAAAATTGCTGATCACTGTTTGCCGGGCAAATGCCCTGCCCCCATAGCTCGCATATCCATTCCGCCGGTAGGCCGCATATTGAAAAAACGGCCCGCCACCGATATCCGTAGTTGGTGTAAGCCTGTAACCCACATACGGACCCACGCCAATATTCGTATAAGTCCCGATCAACACGCCCAGGTTCGCCCCCCAAAACACCTTTTTGGGCGGAGCTTCGCTTTCCCTCGAGTACCGGCTGGGTGTTTCCTGAGCCAGCAGCTTGCCGTTAATACCGGCTGCTGCAACGATGATCAATGCGAGTATAAGTTTCGTTCGTAAGTTTCTCATGATCCGTAAAGATAACAAAAGGGCGCAGTTTAGCTTCCTTCGGAAAGCAATTGCAAGGCCCTTTCCAGCACTTCGTCCCTCCCCTCCCGGATTCCCTCAATTGTTGGTTTAACAACAATATCCGGGACGATACCTGTGTGCTGGGTTTCGGTGCCGTCAGGGTAATAGATGCCAACGCTGCTAAAAGCGGTCTCAATACCTCCTGGTAAGTAAAATGGCGTTATGTTTCCATCAGCGCCGGCGGTTTGACTGCCAATCACGATCGCCCCGGGTATGCACTGAAAAGCCATAGTATTGAATTCTGCTTCACTTTGTGTGAATTCGTTTACTAAAATTATCACCTTTCCTGAGTAGCCGGGACGTTTGTATTTGCCGAAGGTTTTGATTTCCTCAGTCATCGTGAACATTCCGGGGAAGTCCAGTGAAGCAAACGACGATTTAAAAAAATCTCTGGGTCTTGCTAATAAATATTGGCAAAGATCATAGAGGTAATGAGACCGGGGGTAAGTTCTCATATCGATGATTAGCCCGCTTTGGGACAATGCGGTTTTCATAATGGCCGGCAAATAGGCCGGCATCAGCGTTCCTCCATGAAGGTAAGCAATTTCCGGCCTCAGAATTTTAAAACAAGTATCCCGGGGATAACTGCTGTAGTTATCGAAAACGACATCTGAAAGGTAGGTCGGCAGGTTCGCACGGTGGTTTGCTTCTCCCCTGCTGTAGTCAATCTTAAGTATCGAATCGTTAGTTCTCAGTAGGTGGAGGGCCAGGTTTCGCATGCGGGCAATATAATTGGATCCTGGAGTAAAAGGCAGTCGTTTTTTAATAATTTCTTCTGTTTTTTTGCCGTTTATCCGTTCAATCACATCTCCCGGCTGGAGGCCGGTCTTTTTCCCGAGTGTGTCATCAAAATAACCGGCCACCACGAACTTATTTTCAGTGAAAGAAAGTTCCAGCGGAGACCAGCGGATTCCCCAATAATTTTCCAGCACCTTTCCCTTGTTTCTGATAGAGGCATGGGAATCGTCTATCCTTGCAATAAGGGAAAGCACTGCGAGTTTATATTCAAGTTCACTGGAAGCAGTTGAGAATATTGGAATATACTCTTTCAAAATATCATTCCAATTATCGTCCATAAGATATTTATAGGGGAAATAATACGCTATATAATTCCAGTAACGGTACAAGGACAGCAGGCGGTAACCGGCATCCGGGTACTTTATCCCGGAATAAGGATCTTCATTTTTGAATCTTGCTCCACCCACTCCCCTCATTAATTCAACATAATAATGTTCACCTTCCCTTACGACATTCCTGATTCGGGTAAGACGGGATACAAGAGCAGGAGAAAAGCCGGAACTGTCGATCCATCCCAAGTCAGGAAGCAGCTTTATGTTTCCTTTTTTCTTTATATTATTCTTTCCCGGTACTACCTCTCCGAGCGCATCAATCCAGCCGATTAATGCCTGATCTCTCTCAGCGGGGCTTTCTACTTCGAGCATCCTGGGCAATATGCGGAATAATTCGTTGTCCCAGTTGTATTCTCCGCGGGCAACGGCCGGGTGATAATATTTCAGGAATCCCCAAATCTTGCCAAGGACAGCAAGGTTATTAATCCGGGTTGGGGTCGTAAGTAGCGTATCAATGCCGGAATCACTGATACTTTGCTTGAATTCAAAATCAATTGCTGATCCCCGCGAATGCTGAGAAGATAATAAAGACGGCAAAATAATTATAGCCGTCAGAATGGTGTTTTTTGTAAAGTTGGTTAGATAGAAATTGGTCATACGAATTGGATTGTTGTTGCCGCGCACACGTGATCGAAATCAAAGATATTCAGGATTCGTTGAAAAACAAAAAAGCGCCCCGGAAGGCGCTTTTACTATCAACCACACACTTCTCCTTTGGTTAGGAGATCTCTATCGCACGATTTTTTGCTTTTTCTTCTTCCTTTTTGGGAAGATGTACTTCAAGGATGCCGTCCAGGTAGCTTGCCTTGATGTTCTCGGTATCTACTGTTTCAGGCAGGGTAAATGAGCGGCTGAAGCTCGCGTAATTGAATTCACGCCGGGTGTACCCTTTTTCCTTTTCGTCCTTTTCTTCTTTCTTTTCAACCGAGATGTTAAGAATGTTGTCTTCTACATTCAGGCTGAAATCTTCCTTTTTCAGGCCGGGTGCGGCCAGTTCTACATGATAGCGTTCGCTATCTTCAGAAACATTCACTGCCGGAGCTTTTCCGGAGAGTACGCCGGTTAGTGATTTTCCGCCGAAAAAGTCGTCGAATAAATCATTGAATACCGGACTGAATGAGTTGCCGAAAACGCTGGGATATCTTTCTCTGCGTGGCTGGTTCCATTTTACTAGTGTCATTTTTTATTCCTCCATTTTTTGGTTTCGACCATACCTGATCAACTCCGGTGCCATCCCGGAAAAACAGGGTAAATGGTGATTTTATTTCGAAATTCAATGACATTATGGCACCTGGATACAAAATAAACAGACATTTTGTCATCATTCCGGAGTGGAGTACTCCAAAATGATTGTTGCGGAAGCGGTCTTCAATGCCAGTGGCGGGTGCAGTTTTCTGACTTCGAGCCGAAGGGAATGAATCCTGGATGACACGGCAAAAATATTCTCTTTAATACGATAAGCGGCATGTTCAATGAGTTTTGCCGGCCCGGCCATGCCTGTTTTAACGGCTTCCACCAGTTCTTCGTAATTGATGGTGTCTTCTAACCGGTCATGGGAGGCGGCTTCGGAAAAATCGGTGACGACCTCCAGGGAAATAATAAAATCGACACCAAGTTGCCTTTCTTCGGGGTAATATCCGATGGGAGCTGAAACTTCGATGCCTTCGAGCCGGATAAAATGTCTTTCAGTAAGATTGTTGTTCATAGCATTTTCACCTTGACCGCTTTATTGCCTATCTTGTGAATACAAAGTAATGGAAATATATGAGTCTTTCCAATAAACAAGACCTTTTTGAAGCGCCTGATTATTACCTGGTGGACGAATTGTTCAACGAGGAGCATAAAATGGTACGGGATGCTGTTCGGAAATGGGTGAAAA
>DATCYD010000268.1:0-5206 GCA_036570465.1 Anseongella sp. | reverse complement strand
CATATGAGGACTGGCGCTTTTCCAGAGACCTTCCTTCATTTTGGCCCATGCCGACCTTCGCAGGGCAAGAGTTCAGATATTGCGGAGAGATCCCTTTGTCAGATCGTCCGGAGCTGTATTATGACCGTTATTCCCGAAAATACCCCCAGAAACCCGCGGATACACATCAGTGTGGAAATTTTTTAAGATCAGAATGTCCGTCCGGTCGATCTGCTTTTACAACCAGCGCCGCACTTTGCTTTTATATTGCACATACCTTTCTCCCAGGGTTTCGGTCAGTATTCTTTCCTCTGGTGGGATTAGTATAAAATTGAAAACAAACCATTCAACTACCAGGACGATAAAGGGACTTATTGTACCTAATACAACGGCTATTCCCAGGCACATGCATACCATTCCCAGATAGATGGGATGTCTGGAATAACGGAAAGGACCGGAGATGATCAATTTGCGGGGAAGAGAGCCATAGTGAATGTCATTACTGCCAGGTTTCATTACATAGACCGTCCTGGCTGTTATCCCAATTCCGCATAGAATGACCAGATAACCTATGCCGGAGTAAGGCGGTGGAATAAATTCCGCTAAAGGGATAAAACGGTTTCCAATGATCATAGCAAAAACAGCTACGAGTACAACTACCGGGGGAGAAAGGAGTTTCATGCAAACGAAAATGATTTCTGAAGATTGTTATATCCTACTGGCAAATCCATCATTCTGTGACCACGCAAGTTAACAACTTGAACAGTTTTGACAAATATTCAATTAACTTATTGAATAGTTGAATGGTTTGATTATCTTTGCCTCGTAAAATTTGCTATCATGGATAAAAGAGCGTTTAAAGACAAAGTTTACACCCTTTCAGCGAAGCTGATACAGGCGATGGCCAACCCCCGCCGCTTAGAGATCATTGACCTGCTGGGCCAGGGAGAACGTTCGGTAGAGGAGATCGCCAGGGAGACGGCGATGTCCGTAGCCAACACTTCCCAGCATCTTCAGGTGCTTAAACAATCCAACCTGGTCCAGCTAAGGCGGGATGGCAATTTTATACGGTACCGGCTGGCGAATGACAAGGTGTATCAATCCTGGCAGGACCTGCGCATGATGGGCATGGAAAGCCTGGCTGAAATGGATCGGCTGATCACCGATTTCAGGAGACAAAAAAACAGTCTTCATCCGGTTACTTTAGAAGACCTCCTGGTCCGGATGCGATCAAAGAATACGATCCTGCTGGATGTCAGGCCGGAAGGAGAATTTCAGGCTGGTCATATTCCCCGTGCCATTAATGTTCCCATTGACCAGTTAGCAAGCCGCATCCGGGAGCTTGACAAATCGATGGAGTACATTGCTTATTGCCGGGGTCCTTTCTGCGTATTTGCTGACGAGGCTGTAGAGCTGCTCGTTAAAAAGGGATTTAAAGCAAGCAGGTTGGAAGAAGGATTTCCGGACTGGAAACTCAGGTTTCCTGTAGAAGATGTGTCTTAAAAAGTATTCAAAAGTATGAGCGACTCAAAAATCGGCATTAGCGCCGAAGCGTTAAGAAAGCAGCTGGAGAAGAAAGAACCTCTCTTCGTGCTGGATGTACGACCCCTGTCCCAAAGGGAGGAATGGCAAATACCAGGCAGCCATTACGTGGATGCCTATGCGCGCCTGAACGAGGGCGACGATTCCGTGCTGGATGAAATTGAAATTCCCGAAAACTCGAAGGTTGTAACCGTATGCGCCGCGGGCAGGACCAGTCAGCTCGCTGCCGAAGCACTCAGAAAAAAGGGAGTGGATGCTTCTTCGCTCGAGGGAGGCATGAAAGCGTGGAGTACGGCCTGGAACATAGCCCGGAAGAAGTTCGACGATTTCGACCTGTGGCAGATCAGGCGTACCGGAAAGGGCTGCTTGTCTTATATCATTGCTTCCCAAAAAGAAGCTATTGTCATCGATGCCTCCCTCCCGGTAGAGGTTTATGAGCAGCTCATAGGGCAGCACAATCTGTCTGTGAAATACGTAATGGAAACTCATATTCACGCCGATCACCTTTCCCGTTCCAGACAGGTAGCAGAGCGTTTTCAGGCTCCTTTGTTTTTGCCCTCTCCCAACAAAGTGCAGTTCGGCTATGAGGAAATAGCACCAGGTACTACTTTTTCCATTGGCGCTATTACGCTGGAGGCGATCCCCACGCCCGGACACACCCTGGAAAGTGTTAGCTTTTACATCAAAGACCAGATCGTTCTTACAGGCGACACCCTTTTCACCGATGGCGTAGGTCGGCCTGATCTGAAGGCGAGCCCCGAAGAAAGTCAGCATAAGGCGGCGCTGTTATATCAGTCCCTGAAGCGAATGCTTTCCCTGCCCGAGAAGGTTCAGGTACTGCCTGCACACACCAATAAACCCGCTGATTTTAACGAAGAACTGATCAGCACGACCATTGGTGAAGCGAAACGACGCATACCGTTCCTGCAAAGTGGGGAGGAAGATTTTATTCAGACCCTCTTACAAAAAATACCGCCTACACCGACTGGTTACCTGGCTATCGTCGAGAAAAACCTAGCCGGCAATTTCGCGGATATTAATCCGGTTGACGTGGAAGCGGGGGCGAACCGCTGCGCGGTTTCTTAGAGATCAATGTGAAGATAATCTCATAAGCTGAACCTTTTTAAGAAATGAAAGAACGTCATTACATCCTCGGATTATTTGCTGCGGTATGGTTCTTAGCAGCGACAGCCTGCGCAGGACAGCAAAAGGAACCTTGGCGTGCGGATCAATTAATGCCTCCTGAAGACCTGGCCGCTATCATTGATAATCCAACGGCTGTAAAACCCCTTATTATCAGCATAGGTCCCGCCGGTTTGATAAGCGGTTCTGTTGAAGTGGGCCAGGTAAAGGAGCAAGAAAGCCTCGACAGTCTCAAAAGACTTTTATCAAAACAGGAGAAGGACCGGGATATCGTCCTGTATTGCGGGTGCTGCCCGTTTAAAGATTGTCCTAACATAAGACCGGCTTTTTCCCTGGCAAACAGGATGGAATTTACCAATCATAAGCTGCTCAATTTATCACATAACCTCAAAGTAGACTGGATTGATCACAGCTATCCGGTAACCGATGTACAGTAAACCTATGAGCATTTTAGAGAACAAACATTATCGGGAGGACAGTGTCTTCAAGGCCGAAAATTTGCTGCGTGAAGCGAAACGTCAGAAAGCCCTGCCCGATGGCGAAATCCCGGCAGTGTGTCTACTGGATCCTGATGGCGATTTATTGGATTACCTACTTGAAAAGAGCGAAGCCAGGTTGAACAAATGCTGGGCCTGTTATCACTCGAAACTCTACTCTTTTAACCTGGAAGGTGTTGAAATAGGTATCCTTCCGTGTGTGGTGGGGTCCTCTTACGCCGTGCTGGTGGCCGAACAATTGTTTGTCTCCGGCTGCCGCCTTTTACTCAGCGCTACCTCTGCGGGGATCATCCAGCGGCCCGCCAACACGAAAAAATTTGTTCTGATCACTTCTTCGGTGCGCGACGAAGGCACGAGTTATCATTACTTGCCTCCGGGGCATCCTTCCACTCTCAATACCGGACTATTTAAACTGCTTCATGCACAGGAACAAAGCGAGGCATGTCCCTATTTTGATGGGATAAGCTGGACGACCGATGCGCCTTTCCGGGAAACGGCTTCCGCCATTAAATCCATGCAAAGGCAAAACGTCGTTTGCGTGGAAATGGAAGCGGCGGCTTTATATGCCCTGGCCGAAGTGAAAAAATACCCAATCGTTTGCTTTGCACACCTGACCAACTCCATGGCCCAGAAAGAGGGGGATTTTGAAAAAGGAGAAGCATTTGGAAGCCTTGATACCTTGCGCCTGGTAAAATACGTACTGGATATACTCTGGTCAGCCAATATCCGGAAAGAAGAATAGCGTGAAGATGAATGCGGTAAAACTGGGTCTGAAAGAAAACTGGAAGCAATTTTCGCTGCTGGTTCTGGTCAATGCTTTTGTCGGCGGCATGGTGGGCCTGGAACGAACGGTCGTGCCATTGGTGGGAACCACCGAGTTTGGGATCGGTTCCGAAATGGTTATTTTTTCATTCATCATGGCCTTTGGTGTCGTCAAGGCGTTCACCAACATTGCTTCGGGCATCCTGGCCGACCGGTTTACGCGTAAAAAGGTGCTTATCGCGGGGTGGATCGTTTCGCTTCCCGTTCCCTTTATATTGGGCTGGGGCTCCTCCTGGGCCTGGATCGTGGGAGCGAATGTGCTGCTGGGAATCAGTCAGGGACTAGCCTGGTCGATGACCGTGAATATGAAGATCGATCTGGTCGGCCCGCGGAAGAGAGGTCTTGCAATGGGGTTGAACGAGGCGGCCGGATACGGCGCTGTCGGGCTAACCGCTCTTCTGACCGGCTACATGGCTACTTATTACGGGTTACGCCCCGAACCGTTTTATATCGGGATATTTTACACGCTGGCCGGCCTGCTGATCTCGCTGGTCTTGATCCGGGATACGCGCGCTCATACCCGGTTGGAAGCAGCCCAGGTAAGGAAAACAACGGCTGGGGAGAAAGCGCATGCACCCAAGACTGCGTGGGTGTTCATGGAGACCAGCTGGCGGAATAAAACGTTGTTTTCCGTTTCCCAGGCTGGATTGATCAACAACCTTAACGACGGCATGTCCTGGGGCGTATTTCCCTTGCTGTTCGCTTCAGTCGGCGTCGGGCTGGAAGGTATCGGATGGATCAAAGCCGTTTATCCGGTCGTTTGGGGCGCCGGACAGATCGTCACCGGTCCGCTGGCCGACCGCATAGGAAGAAAACCGCTGATCGTTTGGGGCATGTTTGTCCAGGCAATCGGCCACCTCATTATCGGATTCGGCATGAACCATCCGTTGGAAACCGGCTTAACAGGATCTGTATTCTTAGGAATCGGTACCGCGATGGTCTATCCGGCCTTACTGGCAGCGGTGGGAGATGCCGCACATCCATCCTGGCGGGCCACTTCGGTAGGTGTGTATCGTTTCTGGCGGGATGCCGGGTATGCCGCCGGAGCGCTTGTTTCAGGCGTCATAGCAGTATGGCTGGGTCTAACCTGGGCAGTACATGCTGCCGGCCTTCTGACATTTATTTCCGGTTTGATAGCATGGCGGTGGATGCGGGAAACATTACCCGGTAAATAAATCGGCTTTTACAGGTATTACTGTTCAGTGCCGTGGGGCATAATAAAT
>DATCYD010000267.1:0-4794 GCA_036570465.1 Anseongella sp. | reverse complement strand
ATCTTCGTCCCCTTTACGATGCGCTGGATGATATGATTCCACAGGAAAAACTCAAGATATATCTGGAAAACCGTACGATTGAAATAGCCCCCCTGGCATTTATGAGGGGCAGAACCCTGGATAATGCCTTTGTCATTTTGGATGAAGCGCAGAATGCCACCGATCTGCAACTGAAGATGTTTCTGACGCGGATGGGCCCCACGGCTAAGTTTATCGTGACCGGAGACGTTACCCAGATCGATCTGCCGAAAAAACAACAATCGGGATTGCTTCACGCGATGGATATCCTTGGGGATATCCCAGGGATCCAGTTTATCAGGCTGACAGGCAAGGATGTGGTGCGCCACAAGCTTGTGCGAAGGATCCTTGAAGCATATGGCGATATTCAAAAATAACGAGATGGATCAGGCTCTTAAAAAAACGAACTTTGAGCTGCCCGGGCAGACTCATCTTTATCACGGTAAGGTACGGGATGTATATACGATCAATGATGATCTGCTGGTAATGGTTGCAAGCGACCGGATTTCGGCCTTCGATGTGATCTTGCCGGAGCCCATTCCCTATAAAGGACAGGTACTCAATCAGGTTGCTGCTAAATTTCTGGCTGCTACCGCCCAAATAGTCCCTAACTGGATCATTGCTGTGCCGGATCCGAACGTGAGCATTGGCTTGAAGTGTACGCCGTTTCCCATTGAAATGGTAATCCGGGGATACCTTGCAGGTCATGCCTGGAGAGAATATCGTTCCGGGAAAAGGTTGCTCTGCGGAGTCCCGTTGCCGGACGGCCTGAAAGAGAATGACCGGCTGCCAGCGCCCATCATCACACCTACAACCAAAGCTTCCACTGGCCACGACGAAGATATTTCCCGTGAAGAGATCATCTCCCGGGGGATCATCCCGGAAGACCAGTATCTGCGGCTGGAAACATACACACACGCCCTTTTCAAACAGGGAGGCGCCATGGCTGCAGACCGCGGCCTCATCCTGGTGGATACCAAATACGAATTCGGTTTGCGAAACGATACCATTTACCTGATGGATGAGATTCATACACCGGATTCTTCCCGGTATTTTTATGCCGATGGATATGCAGGCCGGCAGCAGCGAGGCGAAACGCAAAAGCAATTATCCAAGGAATTCGTTCGCCAATGGTTGATTGAAAACGGCTTTCAGGGACTGGAAGGCCAGCAAATACCGGTTATGACGTCAGAACTGGTTCGCTCTGTTTCAGAGCGGTACATCGAGCTTTACGAACAGGTCACAGGAGAAACCTTTGTGAAATCATCTGCAGGCGATCCATCGGAGCGGGCACTGCACGGCATTCTCAAGTTTTTTCAGGAAAACCCGGAGCTCACCAAAAATTCTCTTTAATTTTATTCCATATGAAGTATTCAGTTGATAAGAATGAAAAATACATCCTGCTGACGCTGGAAGAGGAGAAACTTGACTCTCTGATGTCGCCATCGCTAAAATCAGAGTTGGTAATTTTCAATGCGGAAGGCTTTCGAAATATAATTCTCGATCTTTCCAATGTGGATCACATTGATTCATCAGGTCTTAGTAGCTTGCTGACGGCAAATCGTGTATGCCAGAATTCCGAAGGCTCATTTGTGCTCACAGGGCTGAAACCAATGGTTGAACAATTGATTACTATAACCCAATTGAACAAGACGTTGAAGATTGTACCTACGAAAGATGAAGCTGTTGACTTAATCTATATGGAGGAACTTGAAAGGGAGATAAATAAAAAGGAGTAAGGTGAAGTTTCAGTTAACGATTCTGGGGAGTAGTTCGGCCACACCGGTTAGAAACCGCTTTCCCAGCTCACAGCTACTGAATATCAATGAAAAACTTTTTTTGATCGATTGCGGAGAAGCTACCCAGATACAGCTGCTGCGTTACGGTCTTAAAGCGTCCAGAATTGATCATATTTTTATAAGCCATATGCATGGCGATCATTATTTCGGATTGCCGGGGCTGCTTTCTACACTGCATCTGAACGGGCGTGTGAAACCGTTGTGTCTGTATGGGCCATCGGAGTTGATGGAAATTATTCATCTAACCCTGGAGCATTCCCAGACTCAGCTTCGGTATTCGTTGGAATTTTACCCGGTTGATCCCACAGCACCGGTCTGTTTGCTGGAAAACCAGGAGATTACCGTAGAAACCATTATCATGAACCATCGGATACCATGTACAGGCTTTCTTTTCCGGGAGAAGCCTCGGCTGCCGAATATCCGGCGAGACAAGATCGCTGAATTTCAGATCCCGCCGGAAGGTATTTCCCCCATTAAGCAGGGCGAAGATTATCGTCATCCGGATGGAAGCATCATTCCCAACCGGGACCTTACCACGCCACCGCGTCCTTCCAGAGCCTATGCCTACTGTTCGGATACGTTGGTGAAACCTGATATAATTCCTCAGATCAGCGAAGTTGATTTACTATACCACGAGGCTACCTTTTCGGCAGAAATGCAGGATCGGGCTACGGAGACTTTTCATTCCACTGCGGCACAAGCCGCCGGTATTGCTTTGAAGGCCGCTGTAAAAAAACTGATCATCGGACATTTTTCGGCCCGGTACCGGGAGCTTGCTCCTTTGCTTGCCGAAGCGCAGGCTGTTTTTCCCCCTACCGACCTGGCCCGGGAAGGAAGTGTTTTCAACGTGGGGGAACTTTAAAAGGCATCCCCGGCCACGAATATCTTGCTTAGGGGGAGCGTAACTTCTCCAATATGTACCTGGTGACGTTCCAGTTTTTCTACCTTGTCTTTGGCAACTATGTAAGAACGGTGAATGCGGATAAATAATTCTGACGGAAGCAGATCCAGTGTTTCCTGCATGGTCAGCCTGGAAAGAATGCGTTGTTCGAGCAGTACAAATGTCATGTAATTTCCTGCCGCTTCTATATACAGGATATCATTCAGCTGGACACGGATCTTTTCGGCGCCGGATTTCAGAAAAATGTGTGCGGAAGTGCTTTCTGGCTGCTGGACTGCCACGTTGCGGAGATCATGCAGTTCCCTGGCCTTGCTGCAGGCTTTCAGAAAGCGGGGCAACGAAAATGGTTTCAGCAGATAGTCCACGGCCTCCAATTCATAGCTTTTTACCGCATGTGCCGAGTAGGCTGTTGTGAAGATCACCAGCGGTTTTCCGGTCAATGATTCCATGAATTCCAATCCGGAGATATCCGGCATCTTGATATCCAGAAAGATAAGGTCGGTGCGGCGTTCATGCAAGTAGTTCAGTGCTTCAAAGGCATTGGTAAAGCAAGCCTCCAGCTGCATAAATGGTACTTTTGCGGCATGAGCGCGGATTACTTCCAGCGCCAGCGGTTCGTCGTCAATGGCGATGGCCGTCATGGTTGTCTGATTTTCTGACAATAGTATATACCGGAGTCTTCATTTTTCGTTCCGGTTTCCCGGTGGTATCGATAACTGGTTCTCCGGTGGTGTCGATGACTGGTGTACAGACCGGCGCCCGGGGTGTTATCCTGCGTGGCGTTTCCTCCCGGGAGAACGCCCAGCCTACAAACAGCAGGAAAAGAATGATCTTCAACATCACACGAAGTTTAAGATGAGGTGTACAAAATATTCCTCCTGGTTTTCACGGATGACCAGCTCATGTCTTCCGGGGTAAAGCAGCTGCAGGCGTTGTTGCACATTTTCCAACCCAATGCCTGTGCTTTCCCGTTCGGGATCCTGCAGATTTTTTCGATGAATGCTGTTATAGACATCAAACTGCAGGCAATCATCATCACATAACAAGGCGATCTTTACCCATGATTTCTTTTGCAGGCTGATTCCGTGCTTAAAGGCATTTTCTACAAATGGGATCAGCAACATAGGGGCGATGGAATGGGGGCAGGGCGTTTCGTCTATCTTTACCTCGACGGTGATTTCGTCCGACTGGGCCAGGCGCAATTTCTGAATATGCAGATAGTCTTTCAGGTAACTGATCTCCCGTTCGATCAGGATTTCGTCCTGCTGATTTTCTTGTAACATAAAGCGCATCATGTCACCCAGTTTCTGAATTCCCTCGCCGGTGCGCTCTGCGTTTTCCTGCATGGATGTGCCATAGAGGGTATTCAATGCATTGAACAGAAAATGTGGATTGATTTGGGAACGGAGGAATTGCAGGTCGGCCGAGGAACGTCTCAATTCTTTCTTCAGTACGGTTACCTCGGAAAGCGATTCCCGGTTCAGCCTGAACATATACCAGGAAAAAGGGACCACAACGAGCAGCTGGCAAAACCATGTAACCAAAAGGAAGCCCTCTTCAGGAATATTAATCGAATTACTGTAACCGGCGCCAAAGGGGACCATGAGGATCAGGGAAAGAGGCAGCAGGTGTAAGGTATAATAAAACCATCGCCGGCCTTTTCTTTCGTATTGGGGGATCAGCCAATAAATATTAATAATATACAACAAAAATGCATAAGGTACCATCCAGGACCAAAGGAAGGTAAAACCCCTGGTCCCGGGTGTGATCGCAAAAACAAAAAGGACACCCAGCCAGATCAGAAAAGCGATCCCGGTTTTTTTGAGGACTCTGGCCGCCAGGGGCTTTTCTGCGGTAAAATTCTTGATAAAGCTGCTCATTGTGTTTCGTGTTTATTTACAATGATAGCATCTGGTTAAATAACGCTAAAAAAAATGTGACCAAGGTCCCGGAAAATGTGATCAACCGCCTTATTCGTAAATAAAGCTTCCAAATTCGGATAAAATGCTCACCTTTTTTCCTTCCGAAGGGGTTACTCTTCCGATCACCTGTGCGTCCACCCCAAAGCCTTGCGAG
>DATCYD010000266.1:0-8926 GCA_036570465.1 Anseongella sp. | reverse complement strand
CGTGCCGTCACCCGCCTGGGTGCCTTCTATTCATGGGTGGGTGATAAATTTCGGAAGGAATCGCTCAATGAACTGGAGAACGGCATCCTGTATCTGAAAGGGGGGGATCTCACTGAAGAACTCGGGGAGCTGGGGAAATTGCGGAAATCAACCAGATTATATCCCATTCAGGAATTTTTTGACCAAGCTTATTTTAAAGATAAATACATCGTACACCTGCCGGTGAAATAATCCGGCAACATCTTTTTCTACCTATGTCAACACTACACCAACTGGCACTGACCCGTTTGCCGGGGGTAGGCCCTGTGCTTGCGCGCAAATTACTTGAACATTATGGCCATGCAGAAGCCGTCTGCCGGGAATCGGAAAAAGACCTGCTGGCGCTACCTGGCTTTGGAAAGCGAATTGCCCGGTCGTTTGGCCCGTCGGTTGTCTTCACAGCCTTGAAGGAGGCCGAAGCAGAACTGGAATTTATTGATCAGGCGGGAATCCGGCTATTGTATTATAAGGATGAGGCATATCCGCGCCGTCTGAAAGATTGCTGTGACGCGCCATTGGTGCTTTTCTGCCAGGGACAAGCCTTTCCGGATCGCACCCGGGTTCTGAGTATCGTCGGATCCAGAAAGGCCACCCGGGAAGGAAAGCGGCTGTGTGATTTGCTGATTAAAGAATTGCGTCCTTATGATCCACTTATTATCAGCGGTCTGGCTTATGGCATTGATGTGACCGCTCATGAAGCAGCCTTAAAGAATGGACTGCCTACCATTGGTGTGCTTGGTCACGGGATGAGTCATATGTATCCCGCCGCTCATCACAGAATTTCAAGAGAAATGATCGCTGCCGGAGGATTGCTTAGTGAATGGTTTCATGACACTCCGGCTGCACCGGGGAATTTTCCACGGAGGAACCGGATCGTGGCAGGCCTTGCGGATGCAACGGTGGTGGTGGAAGCAGGTCCAGGCGGAGGGGCCCTTATTACAGCCGATATTGCCGCCAGCTACGACCGGGACGTATTTGCCTTTCCCGGCCGTGCCGGCGACGCGAATAGCCAGGGGTGCCTGCGGCTGATCAGGGACCATAAGGCGCAGCTAATTACGGGTGCGGCAGATCTGGTCTGGCTACTGGGTTGGGAGCCTGTTTCTGTGGACACATCTTCGAAACCATTGCAATCCGATGAGTTTTTACCAGAAGAACGCGATATTATGCAAGTGATTTCAGAAAATGATGGTGTTTCCATTGACGAGTTATTGGTTTTGACTAAAAATACCAGGCATTTTCTATGTTATGCCTTGATAAATCTTGAAATTGGAGGATTTATAGAAAATATTCCAGGAAAAGGATATGTTTTACCTTGATTATGCGATAAATTTCGCATAAAAATCAATTATTTTAAATTTTATTCCTTTAAAATTTCATTTTTTGGAATTTTGATGCGTATTTTTGTGTCAAATTTCAAAAACAATGAAAAAGATTAGCTTTAAATCCGTTTTCCCGCTCGCCCTGTTGGCTCTGGTCAGTATTCTAGCGGTTTTTGTTCCTGCTGAAGGAGTGAACCTTGATCAGGCAGGTATTAACAGTGCTGATGTGGCATGGATTCTGGTAGCCGCAACGCTTGTTTTTCTGATGACGCCCGGTTTATCGTTCTTTTATGGAGGAATGGTGAACAGAAAGAACGTAATCTCCACCATGCTTCAAAGTTTTATTGCCACCGGACTCATCAGTGTGATCTGGGTAGTTGTAGGTTTTAGCCTTGCCTTTGGAGATTCGGTTAACGGATTTATCGGAAACCCAACCACATTCTTCTTTTTTAAAGATGTAGCCTCCGGTGAGCCATGGAGCCTTGCGCCAACCATCCCCTTGCTGCTCTTCGCCCTTTTCCAGATGAAGTTCGCGGTGATTACCCCCGCGCTGGTGGTTGGAGCGGTTGCCGAAAGGATCCGGTTTACCGCTTATATCCTTTTCATGGTCTTATTCAGTCTGCTGGTTTACGCTCCTATTGCGCATTGGACCTGGCATCCGGATGGAATTCTCTTCCAGTTAGGTGTACTTGATTTCGCAGGCGGTACGGTGGTACATATTTCGGCCGGATGTGCCGCTCTTGCAGGCGCCTTAATCCTGAAGCGCCGCCGTGATCATATTCAGAAAAAAAGTATTCAGCCGGCAAATATCCCCTTTGTTCTTTTGGGAACAGGATTGCTCTGGTTTGGCTGGTTCGGGTTTAATGCAGGTTCCGCCCTGGGAGCTAACGGACTGGCAGCATCGGCTTTCGCTACCACCAATACCGCTACAGCAGCAGCCGGATTGGGCTGGATCCTGTTTGATGCCGCAAGAGGCCGGAAGCCTTCAGCGCTTGGATTCTGTATAGGAGCGGTGGTGGGCATGGTAGCCATTACACCGGCTGCCGGCTTTGTGGGAATCCCCCAGAGTATGTTTATCGGACTGATTGCCAGTGTGGTATCCAATATGTTCGTGCACTGGAAATCACGCTCAACCATTGATGATACCCTGGATGTGTTTCCATGCCACGGTGTAGGCGGGATTGTTGGAATGCTATTAACAGGAGTCTTTGCCAGCGCAGTTGTCAATTCAGCCATCAGCGACGGCTGGTGGTACGGTAACTTTGAGCTTTTCCGCAACCAGGTACTGGGCATGCTGCTGGTGGTTGGCTATAGCTTTAGCATGTCCTGGCTGATCTTCAAGGGCATCAACCTTCTTTACCCGCTTCGCGTTTCAGCTGAAGAAGAAGAACTGGGACTGGACGTTACACAGCATGATGAAATATACCTGGAAGGACAAATGTTGACTGGCGGGGATCCCGTGTCGCCGGAAAACGAAGGTGCACACAATAAAGGCGCAGGCGCTTTCCGGAAAGATGACGGCCCTCGCGGGAAATCGGGAAATGCCGCTCCAAGTGATGTAATTGAAGAAAAACAGCTTGCCTGACGCCCCTGCATTCGCCCCCCGGTGACTGCGACGAGCTCGTTTTGAAAATGACGTTTCACCGACGGGGTGCATTGTGGAAATAAATAGCAAACGGAACCGCTTTCATTTAAGGCGGTTCCGTTCTTTTTTTCCAGAAAAATTGATAACTTTGTGCGGCAAATAATAGACCCTTTTTACCAATTATTTGCCATGCAGTCAGACCCCTCAAAATTCGCCGGCGAAGGACTTACCTACGACGATGTATTGCTGATCCCGGCTTACTCGGAAACACTTCCCCGTGAGGCCAGTACTCAAACAAAGTTAACCCGGAATATCAACATCAATATCCCCATTGTTTCAGCCGCCATGGATACGGTTACTGAATCTGCCCTGGCTATTGCGATCGCCCAGGAAGGTGGTATCGGAATCCTTCATAAGAATATGAACATTGAAAGGCAGGCCCTGGAAGTGCGGAAGGTAAAAAGATCAGAGAGCGGGATGATCCTCGATCCGGTAACCCTACGGGATGATGCAACGCTCGCAGAAGCGCTGACGATCATGCGTGAATATAAGATCGGCGGAATCCCTATCGTGGACGAAGACCGGAAACTTACCGGTATCCTGACCAACCGCGACCTGCGCTTTCAGAAAGATACAAGTATGAAAGTAGGCCAGGTCATGACCCGTCACAACCTGGTTACTGCCCCTGAAGGCACCGACCTTACCCAGGCAGAAGAGATCCTTCAGAACCATAAGATCGAAAAACTGCCGGTCGTGGACGGTGACGGGCGGTTGAGCGGATTAATCACGTACAAAGACATTCAGAAGTTTAAGAATTTCCCCACAGCCTGCAAGGATAGCCACGGACGTCTTCGGGTAGGTGCGGCAGTTGGAGTCACCGCCGATACCCTGGAACGGGTAGCCGCTCTGGTAAATGCCGGTGTGGACGTTATCGTGATCGACACCGCCCACGGGCATTCCCGGGGAGTCATCACGGAGGTAAAAAAGGTGAAAGAATTTTTTCCGGACCTGGAAATCATTGCCGGAAATGTTGGCACCGGAGAAGGCGCGAAAGCGCTGGCAGATGCCGGCGTGGATGCAGTGAAAGTAGGGATCGGCCCCGGTTCCATCTGCACCACCCGCGTTGTGGCCGGTGTGGGCGTTCCCCAGCTAAGCGCCGTGTATGAAGCCGCTACCGCTCTGAAAGGCACCGGCGTTCCGGTAATTGCCGACGGCGGTATCAAACAAACCGGCGATATTGTCAAAGCCATTGCCGCCGGAGCAAGTTCAGTCATGGCTGGCTCCCTGTTTGCAGGTGTCGAGGAATCACCCGGGGAAACCATCATTTACGAGGGTCGAAAATTTAAATCGTACCGGGGTATGGGCTCGGTGGAAGCGATGGAAAAAGGCTCCAAAGACCGCTATTTCCAGGACGTGGAAGACGATATCAAGAAACTGGTACCTGAAGGCATCGTTGGCCGGGTTCCCTACAAAGGAACGCTGCGCGAAGTCATGCATCAATACATTGGCGGACTGCGGGCAGGAATGGGCTATTGCGGCGCCTCCACTATTGAAGGACTCCAAAAGGCCCGGTTTGTCAAGATCACCGCTGCCGGCCTTCGCGAAAGCCATCCCCATGATATCATCATTACCAAAGAAGCACCCAATTATTCGAGGTAAGAATACCCATCATGGCCAAAAACCTGGAATTCAACAAAAATGAAGATGCCTGCAAACTCCTGCTAGGAGAATTGCACGCCAGGTTAAAGAAGGTACAACAAGGTGGCGGCGAAAAAAAAGCCGCCCGGGAGCGGGGAAAAGGAAAGTTGCTGGCACGTGAACGAATTGACCATCTGATTGATAAAGACAGCAATTTTCTGGAAGCAGGCGCCCTGGCAGCAGAAGGAATGTATGAAGAATACGGCGGCTCTCCATCAGCAGGTGTGGTAACGGGGATTGGCCAGGTTTCAGGAAGGCTGTGCGTGATCGTAGCCAACGATGCCACTGTCAAAGCAGGCGCCTGGTTCCCCATAACAGCGAAGAAAAATCTCAGGGCGCAGGAAATTGCCATGGAAAACCGCCTCCCGATTATTTACCTGGTGGACAGCGCCGGCGTTTTCCTCCCCCTGCAAGATGAAATATTCCCCGACAAAGAACATTTCGGACGTATTTTCAGAAACAATGCAAAGATGTCCTCCATGGGCATCATTCAGATCGCCGCCATCATGGGTAGCTGCGTGGCCGGCGGCGCCTATCTGCCGATCATGAGTGATGAAGCCATGATCGTCGATGGAACCGGCTCCGTATTCCTGGCAGGATCCTACCTGGTACGATCCGCCATCGGCGAACAGGTAGATAACGAAACTCTCGGCGGAGCAAGCACCCATTGCGAAATATCCGGTGTCACCGATTACAAGTTTCCTGACGATTACGCCTGCCTGGAAGCCATTCGCGGCATTATGGGCAAATTAGGCGAACCTAGCCGCGCAGGTTTCAGCCGGGCACAACCACAACCGCCTTCCAAATCCCCCCGGGAACTCTATGGCATTCTTCCCGCAGACCGGGACAAGCCCTATGACATGCTGGAGATCATCCACCGGCTAACCGATAATTCAGAACTGGAAGAATACAAAGCCCTTTACGGAAAAAGTATCATCTGCGGCCTGGCCCGTATCGATGGATGGGCCGTGGGCATCGTCGCCAATCAACGCAAAGTCGTTAAAACCAAAAAAGGTGAAATGCAATTTGGCGGCGTCATTTATTCCGATTCAGCCGACAAAGCCGCCCGTTTCATCATGAACTGCAACCAGAAAAAAATTCCTCTGATCTTTCTTCAGGATGTAACCGGCTTCATGGTAGGATCGCGCTCCGAACAAGGAGGAATCATCAAGGACGGGGCCAAAATGGTAAACGCCGTAGCCAATTCTGTCGTTCCGAAATTCACGATCATCATCGGTAATTCTTACGGAGCCGGCAATTATGCCATGTGTGGCAAAGCCTTCGACCCCCGTCTCATTTACGCCTGGCCCACCGCACGCATCGGTGTTATGGGCGGTTCCCAGGCCGCTGAAACCCTGGTTCAAATCGAAGAATCAGCCCGGAAGAAAAAAGGAGAAACCATCTCACCAGAAGAAAAACAGAAACTCCTGGCCAATATCAAGGCCTCTTACGAATCACAACTTTCTCCCTATTACGCAGCAGCCCGCTTATGGATAGATGGCATCATCGACCCCCTGGAAACCCGTCAACTAATTTCCCGTGGAATTGCCGCCGCTGATCAATCTCCGGTTACGTCCTCTTTTAATCCGGGAATACTTCAAACTTAAGGTTGGAGGTTGCGAAGCCGCCGCTTTGGCGAAAAAACTTTGAACATTGAATGCAAATCTCTTTCTTTGCGGAATGCCGGTCATTTTTTCGTAGCCTTGGCCGGTTAATAGCATGAAACCGGATGGCAAAAAATTTATTAATAGTCGAGTCGCCTGCAAAGGCAAAAACGATAGAAGGATATCTGGGCCCTGATTTCCTGGTAAAATCAAGTTACGGGCATATCCGTGACCTGGTGAAGGGAGATGAGGCCATTGATGTCGGGAATGATTTTTCTCAGAAGTATGAGGTTCCTTCCGATAAAAAATCGGTGGTAGATGAATTGAAGAAACTTGCCAAACAAGCTGAGACGATTTGGCTGGCAACTGACGAGGACCGCGAGGGGGAAGCCATCTCATGGCACTTGGCGGAAGTGCTTAAATTGCCGGAGGAAAAAGTGAAACGTATTGTTTTTCATGAGATTACCAAGCCGGCTATTCTGGCTGCGATTGAAAATCCGCGGGGTATTGATTATGATCTGGTACGGGCACAACAGGCCAGGCGGGTGCTTGATCGTCTGGTAGGTTTTGAGCTTTCTCCGGTGCTTTGGAAGAAAGTGAAGCCTTCGCTTTCGGCCGGACGAGTGCAGTCGGTGGCTGTTCGTCTGATCGTGGAGCGGGAGCGGGAGATTAATGCATTTACTGCCCTGGCTCAGTTTCGGGTTACTGCTATTTTTAAGGTGGATGGTAAGGCTGTGCTGAAGGCGGAACTTCCCAAACGCTTTGCCGAGGTGGCTGAAGCGGAGGCATTTCTCAGGGACTGCATTTCTGCGGATTTTACCGTGTCCAGTCTGGAGGTAAAGCCGGCCAAACGTACTCCGGCGGCCCCGTTTACGACATCTACTTTGCAGCAAGAGGCTTCCAGAAAACTGGGGTACTCGGTCTCAAGGACTATGGTGGTGGCTCAGAAACTATACGAATCGGGGAAAATCACGTATATGCGTACCGATTCGGTGAATCTTTCTGATACCGCGCTGGAAGGCGCCAGGCAGGAGATTAGCGGCGCTTATGGCGAAAAATACCATAAGTTGAGGCAGTACAAGACTAAAAACGCCAGTGCACAGGAGGCTCACGAAGCAATTCGGCCTACCTATTTTGGCCAGCATGCTGTGGATGGAGATCCTGCCGAGCAGCGATTGTACGACTTGATTTGGAAACGTTCCATTGCCTCTCAGATGAGTGAGGCGGAGTTTGAGAAAACCAGTGTGAAAATTGGCGTTTCTACCCGGGAAGAAGAATTGCTTGCCGAAGGGGAAGTGCTGAAATTTGATGGGTTTCTGAAAGTATATATGGAGTCAACCGATGAGGATGACGATAGTGCGGGGGAAACGAAGGGGATTTTGCCGCCGCTGAACCGTGGCCAGCGTTTGGAGCTGCAGAAGATGGACGCTACTGAGCGTTTCTCCAGGTCGCCTGCCCGGTACACGGAGGCCAGTTTGGTGAAGAAGTTGGAAGAACTTGGTATTGGGCGGCCTTCTACGTATGCGCCTACCATTTCTACCATTCAGAAAAGGGGATATGTGGTGAAGGAAGATCGCGAAGGGAAGACCCGTGAATACCGGGTGCTTACCCTTGATAAGAGCGGGGTATCTGCATCTGAGGTAATCGGGAAGGAAACGGCTACGGAAATTACCGGGGCTGAAAAGAATAAACTATTCCCCAGTGATGTGGGGGCAGTGGTTAATGACTTCCTGCTTCAGCATTTTAATGGCATCATGGATTATCATTTTACGGCCAATGTGGAAAAGGAGTTTGATGAGATTGCTCGGGGCATGAAGGAATGGACGTCTATGCTGGAAGAATTTTACGGACCTTTTCACCGGAATGTGGAAGAAACCATTGAAAAAGCGGATAAGGCAACGGGTGAACGGGAGCTGGGCGTGGATCCGGCAACGGGGAAACGGGTCGCTGTACGGATCGGACGGTACGGACCCTTTGTTCAGTTGGGGCCGGCTTCTGACGAAGAAAAGCCGCGTTACGCCAGCCTCAGAGGAAGTCAGTCCATTGAGACGATTAGCCTGGAAGAAGCGTTGGAGTTATTCAAGCTTCCTAAAAAGATCGGGTCGTTTGAGGAGGAGGAAATGCAAGTGAATATCGGTCGGTTTGGCCCTTATATTCTGCACAGTAAGAAATTCTATTCCATTCCCAAAGATCAGGAGCCGCTTGATCTTAACCAGGAACAGGCCATTGAGATCATTTTGGCGAAACGGAAAAAGGATGCAGAGAAAACGATTAAGGTTTTTGACGAGAATCCGGATGTGAAAGTGTTGAACGGGCGTTGGGGGCCCTTTATCGCATTTGAAAAGCAGAACGTAAAGATTCCTAAAGGTACAGACCCGGCATCCCTTAGCTACGAAGACTGTGTGAAGCTGGCCGAAGAGAGCAAAAAGAATCCCAGGACGAAAAAACGTAAGAAATCCTGATGCAGTGATTGAAAGGTAACCTGTGCGGAAGATCATGTTAAAGCACCTCCCCATTAACGAAGTCAAAGATATTGTCATGGCAGTCGTCCTGGAAGAAGCGTCCGCAGAGGAAAAAAACTGGCGGGTGTATCTGGTGAACCTCAAGGAGGAAGCCATTGAAACGGTCATGATCAGCTCGAAAGGCTACGGCGTCAAGGATGGAAAGGAAGTACGCACTTC
>DATCYD010000265.1:0-5355 GCA_036570465.1 Anseongella sp. | reverse complement strand
TGGTCAAAGAAAAAGGCTACACCCTCCAGGGCGCCAAAGAACACCTGAAAAGCAACAAAAACGCTGAATCAGAACGGCAAAAGGTGCTCGATTCCCTTCAAAAACTACGCAGTTTTCTCGTTGAACTGAAAGAAGAGCTCTAAATGCTGCCTTGCGCTTTCAGTATTCATGATTTATTAATTACTCCGGTATGGAATGCTCTTTTCAATGAAGGGATCGTCACCATCGAATGGGGCAGCCCCGATCCTTCCGCTATTTTCGGGTCATCTGTAAATCAGACGGAAAGAATTCACGATTCACCGCCCTGGCGGAGGTAGGGGCTTACCAAAGATGATTTTGAGTTTTACCATCGGTGATTTTCGTAAAATAATCCATCATTGTATGAGGAATGTCCATTGACCGGAGAGGAAGAGCTGTTTAAATTTGAGGTTATAATTGCTTAAATTTAAAAGGTTTCAATTTTTCCAGGGGAATGGAACGTTCATTAACAAATAAATTACTTGCGGGCGGCGGACTGACGGGGGTGCTCATTGTCCTGGCCCTGGTATTCCGGCCGGAAAAGGAGGTGGACTACAGTGCGCAGGTAAAACCAATTCTCAACAAACATTGCATCAGCTGTCATGGTGGGGTAAAGCAAAACGGCGGATTCAGCGTATTGTTCAGGGAGCAGGCAATGGACACGACAGAATCCGGGAAGCCGGCTATTCTTCCGGGGGATGCGAAGCATAGTGAATTTATCCGGCGCATCACTTCGGATGACCCTGAAGTGCGGATGCCTTATAAAAAGCCTCCTCTGAGCAAGGAAGAGATTGATGTGCTTACCCGCTGGATTGACCAGGGGGCTAAATGGGGCAAACATTGGGCTTATACGCTACCAAAAGATGTAGAAGTTCCCGAACAGCAAGGCTTTATGGCTGGTTTCTTTGGCGCAGAAGACAAGGAACAGAAGCTGACACCCATTGATCATTTCATTGTTAAAAGACAGGAGGAGCATGGCCTGAATATGTCTCCGGAAGCTGACCGTGCCACGCTGCTGCGGCGTTTGTCGCTGGATCTGACAGGACTTCCGCCGGACCCTTCCATGGTGGAAACCTTCCTGGCGGACGAGTCTCCGGAGGCGTATGAAAAGATGGTGGATACACTCCTGGCTTCCCCGCGCTTTGGAGAACGATGGGCCTCCTGGTGGCTTGACATGGCCCGTTATTCCGATACCAAGGGGTTCGAAAAGGATATGTCCCGGCAGATATGGCGGTACAGGGACTGGGTGATCAAGGCCTTTAATGAAGACAAACCTTTTGACGAGTTTACCATCGAGCAGCTGGCCGGCGACCTGCTTCCCAACCCAGACAGAGATCAGCTGGTGGCCACAGCTTTCCACAGGAATACGATGAACAATGACGAAGGGGGTACCGACAGCGAAGAATACCGGGTGGCGGCGGTCATTGACCGGGTAAACACGACCTGGGAAGTATGGCAAAGCACTACTTTTGCCTGCGTACAATGTCATAGCCATACCTATGACCCCTTCCATTTCGAAGAGTACTATGAATTCATGGCGTTTTTTAATAATACGCGGGACGAAGACACACAAGGTGATTTTCCCAAGCTTCGCTTCTATGATCAGGAACAGCAGGAAGAAGTGGAACGGGTGAAGCAATGGGTGGAACAATTCGGGAATGACACGGAAATGGAGTCTGCCGAGCAGTTCCTGAAAGTCCTGGAACCAAAGATCCATGCGCATTCTTGTGATCAGTTTATAAACGGAAGTCTGGCCGATACGAAATGGCTGAGTCTCCGTCATGGAGGAAGCTGCCGGATGCCTTCAGTGGCGACGGGCGGAGCATCCAGGATATTTATCAATTACGGGACGGGTGCCGAGGGTGGCGAAGTGGAAATCCGGCTGGACAGCCTTGAAGGGCCGTCCGTTGCCCGCATCCCTTTACCGCCTACACGTGGAAACCAGGTTATTTCGGCGCCGGTTCATCCTTTGGAAGGAAGGCACGATCTGTACTTTATTTTCCGGAATGCTTCCCTGAATCCACGACAATCGGTCTGCAATGTAGAATGGGTCGCTTTCCGGGATCCCCTCCCGGGTGAAGAAGAGGCCGGGTACGAGGAAATAAAAGACACCTTCATTCACCTGGTGAACAGTTCCCCGCAGACGGTTCCGGTAATGACGGAGAACCCGCCTTCCATGAGACGGGCCACTCAGGTATTCGAACGGGGCAACTGGTTGGTAAAAGGCGATTCCGTTCAACCGGACGTGCCGCAAGTGCTGAACCCCTTTCCACAAGGAGCTCCGCGAAACCGGCTGGGGCTGGCCCGGTGGCTGGTTAGCAAGGAGAATCCCCTTACTGCCAGGACAGTGGTTAATCGTTTCTGGGAACAACTTTATGGAAGAGGATTGGTGGAAACACTTGAAGATATGGGATCGCAGGGAAGCCTGCCTTCACACCCGCAGCTGCTGGATTGGCTGGCCCTTCGGTTCATGAATGAAATGGACTGGAGCATGAAGGATTTGCTCAAGGAGATGGTCATGTCTGCCACCTACCGGCAACGATCCAATGCCAGCCCGGAACTGATCCGGAAGGATCCGGACAACAAATGGTACGCCCGCGGGGCCCGTTTCCGCCTGAGCGCGGAACAAGTGCGGGACCAGGCCCTGGCAGTCAGCGGCCTCTTAAGTGATAAGATGTACGGCCCCAGTGTAATGCCTTGGCAACCACCCAATGTCTGGCAATCAGTCTATAGTGGCGAATACTGGAAGCTAAGCAAGGGAGAAGACCGGCACCGGCGGGCAGTTTACACATTCCATAAGCGAACCAGCCCCTATCCTTCCTTCATCAGTTTTGATGCTACCAGCCGTGAGGTATGCCTTGTCCGGCGAATCCGGACCAATACGCCGCTTCAGGCGCTGGTAACGCTGAATGACCCGGTTTACCTGGAAGCCTCCCGCCACCTGGCCCAATACATGGAGCAATCCGATGACGCCGGTATCGATGACGCCATCCGGGCCGGGTATCAGCAAGCCATGCTAAAACAAATACCAGACGAAAAACTGGACGTATTAAAAAACCTATACCATCAGGCATACAGTAACTATACGGAACAGCCCGGGGAAGCCCGGAAATTATTGGCAGGAATTGACGGAAACATGAACGCAAACGGGAATGATGCCGGTGGAACATCGCCAGATCAGCTTTCGGATGAATTGCTGTCCCGTCGCGCCGCATTGACCATTGTGGCGAGCGCGATCATGAATCTCGATGAATTCCTGACCAAATCATAAGCATCATGGACAAGGAACAATTAATAAAGGAAGCGAACCAGCAGGCGCTCAAGTACATTACCCGGCGGCACTTCCTGCTGGACTGTGTGGCAGGAATGGGAAGCATTGCCCTGGGCTCCCTGATGGCCGGTTGCGGCAATAGCCTGGGCGGAACCGCCACCGGAATCCCGGCGATTGACGCGGCAAATCCGATGGCTCCCCGGATACCTCACTTCGCCCCGAGGGCTAAAAGTGTGATCTATCTTCACATGGCCGGAGCGCCTTCCCAGCTGGAGTTATTTGATTATAAACCCGAATTACACAAACTGCATAACAAGCCCTGCCCTCCCTCCCTGCTGGAAGGCAAAAAATTTGCCTTTATCCGCGGAGTACCGCAAATGCTGGGTCCTCAGGCGACATTTAAGCAGTATGGAGAAAGTGGCGCCTGGATATCGGATCATCTGCCTCATTTTTCGCAGGTGGCAGACGAGGTCAGTTTCTTAAAAGCGGTACATACCGACCAGTTCAACCACGGACCGGCACAGCTGTTCATGCATACCGGTAGTCCCAGGCTTGGAAGGCCCAGCATTGGCTCCTGGGTAACTTACGGACTAGGCACTGAGAACAGCAATCTTCCGGGCTTTGTTGTCCTGACTTCTGGTGGAAAAACCCCCGATGCAGGCAAAAGCGTCTGGGGAAGCGGATTTCTTCCTTCGGTATATCAGGGAGTGCAATGTCGCTCCAAAGGCGATCCTGTTTTGTATATCAGCGATCCCGAAGGCATTGACCGGGATCTGAAAAAACAAACCATCAGCGCCATCAACGAGATTAACCGGCAGGAATATGAAGCCTTTCACGATCCGGAGATCATCACCCGGATCAGCCAGTATGAAATGGCTTATAAAATGCAGGTTACCGTGCCGGATGTAATGAGCATCAACGATGAACCGCAATACATTCACGAGCTATACGGCACCGAGCCAGGACAGGAATCATTTGCCAACAACTGCCTGCTGGCCAGAAAACTGGTTGAAAAGGGCGTACGTTTTGTCCAGTTATTCGACTGGGGTTGGGATAGCCACGGCACCAACAAGAGTACCGCGCTAAACCTGGGTTTCCGGGCCAAGTGCCAGCAGATCGACCGGGCTATGACTGCCCTGCTCCTTGACCTGAAGCAACGAGGCTTGCTTGATGAAACTCTGGTGGTCTGGGGTGGGGAATTCGGCCGGACACCCATGCAGGAAAATCGTGGCAACCAGGAAATGCCCTTCCTAGGCAGAGATCATCATACCGATGCCTATACCATTTGGATGGCAGGCGGGGGCGTTAAAAAGGGAGGCAGCTATGGTGAAACCGACGAAGTAGGATTCGAGGCGGTGAGCGGTAAAACTTCCGTGCACGATGTTCACGCCACCATGCTCCATTTGCTTGGATTCGATCATGAACAATTAACCTATGACTTCCAGGGACGCCCTTTCCGGCTGACTGATGTTGCCGGAAAAGTGGTTAACCCAATCATTGCCTGAAAGAACACTACGGAAAGAATCAATGGAGGAAATCGTTGCATTTATCGGAAGCTGGCACCCTCTGCTGGTACATCTGCCCATAGGCATGTTAATTATGGCGTTTCTGCTGGAATGGCTGGCAAGAAAGGAACGCTACGCTGCCTTACGACCGGCGGTAAATGTGGTATTACTGGCCGGATGCATCACGGCAATACTTTCCTGTGTGGCCGGCTATTTTCTTTCTCTAGGCGGAGGATACCATGAAAACACGCTTGCATGGCATAAATGGCTGGGAATTGGCGTGGCCCTGGTGGCAGCCATCGCCTGGACACTGAAACGCTTTCCGCAGAAGACGCCACGTCTGCAGACCCTTCATTTTCCATTGCTGGTATTTCTGATGCTACTATTGACTGCCGCCGGCCACTATGGTGGATCGCTAACTCATGGTTCGGACTACCTGAGCAAATCCCTGCCCGGACCGGTGCGTGGATTATTCGGCCTGCCAGACCGGGAAGCGGAAGCGCTACCTGTAATCGCCGATGTCCAGGAGGCCGCTGTGTTCGATGAAGTCATTCGTCCGGT
>DATCYD010000264.1:0-8079 GCA_036570465.1 Anseongella sp. | reverse complement strand
ATGGCGCATCGAAGAAACATGCCGCCTGTTGTACGCCGACAGCAGCCTGGTCATTGATGGATTTTCGCTCCGAAACAACGGCCAGGCGCTAAGCATCAATGGCGCCGTCTCAAAAAGCGATAGCTTGCCCCTGAACATTGAATTTACCAATCTGGATATTGCCGCCCTGGACCCGTTGACCCGTCAGTATAACCTGGCATTAGGGGGGATCATGAACGGGGAGGCTACCATCACCGCGGTTTTATCCAAGCCCATCGTTGGCAGCAGCATCAATGTCTCTGAATTCACGTTCAATAATACCGCCATTGGCGATTTGTTGATATCTTCCTCCTATAATGCAGAAAATCAGGCAGTCAACTTTTCTGTGGGACTGTTAAAGGAAATGATCCCAACATTTAGTATTTCCGGGGATGTGCAAACCGGAAATGGCAACAATACCCTGTTTGCCGATATGGAATTCAACGATGCCGAGCTGGTTTTGCTGGAACCGTTCCTGGGAGGACTTGTCTCGGATCTCAAAGGCCAGTTAAGTGGACGGGTGCTGGTACAAGGCAGCCTGGAGGAGCCGGTCATCAACGATGTATCGTACCTGGAATTCAAGAACGCCGGTCTCCGGGTAGATTACTTGCAAACCTATTATACGTTTACAGACCGCGTCACGCTCAGCGGCGGACGTCTTGTGCTGAACGGACTTCAATTACGCGATGTACGAGGCAATCTTGCCACCGTCAGCAATGGGTACATGGATCTGACCAACCTGGCTGACCCTTACCTGAACATCAATTTGCAAGCACAGAATTTTCAGGCGCTGAATACCAGCGAGCAGGACAATAACTATTATTATGGCACCATGTATGCCAGCGGCACATTTTCTTTTGTGGGGCCAATCAGCAACATGCGCATCGACATCAACGCAGCTACCAATGACAACAGCAAATTTTACCTTCCCCTTTACAATCCTGAAGAAGTGGGCAAGGCAGACTTTGTTACTTTTGTAGCCAGGGGCGATACGGCTGAAAAGCTGGTGGAACGTAAGCTCAAAATAAAAGGTGTTACACTAAACTTCCGCCTGGAAGTAAATGAAGGCACCGAGGTGGAGATCATTTTTGATAAACTTGCCGGTGATAAGATCGTAGGCCGTGGCAACGCCGCCCTGCAGCTAACCATCAATTCCTTCGGAACGTTCGAGATTTATGGCAATTACAATGTCCGGGAAGGGGAGTATGTTTTTACGGCCAACAATATCTTCAACAAGGTATTCATTATACAACCCAACAGCAGCATCCGGTTTGTGGGGGATCCTTACAATGCCCAGCTGGATATATTCGCTGATTATACGCTGAACAGTGTGGACATTGGCCCCTTGTACGACGCGGCCAATATCAGCCTGGGCCAGCAGTCACGGGTAAAAGTAACTACCCGAATCAACCTTACCGGGACCCTTGAGAACCAGAATGCTACCTTCGACATTGAATTTCCCAACAACCGCCAGGTTGGTTCCGATACTTATACCTATCTCAGCAACGAAGACAACCGGCTTACCCAGACTACCTGGCTGCTGCTGGCTAACAGTTTTGTGAATAATAATCTCCAGGAAGGAATTTCCGAGGCGGGACAGGCCACTTTTACCGAATTACTATCAGGTGGCCTTAGTTCATTCATCAACAAGCTAACAGGTTCTTCCAATTTTGATATTTCATCCCGCCTAGGAACTGAATCACAGGAAGTAAGTACCAGCTTGCGTTTTTTCGAAAACCGCCTGATCATTAATGGTAGTTTTCTGAACGAGAGTGATGTAGGGAAAACTTCAGTGAACCAACGTGACGAAATCACGCAGGACATCGAGATCGAATATCTGCTTACCCGCGACGGGAATATACGCGCTCAGCTTTTCCGGCGAACCAATGTCCGTGATTTTGGGATCATCAATACCCGTAACGAATACAAGCATGGCCTTGGGCTCAGCTACCGGCAGGAATTCAATTCCTTCACTGAATTTTTTAACAACATTTTCAAAGGCAAAAAACAGCAGCAGCCGGACAGTACCCGTACCGATTTACCGGATCCCCTTTAACAAAGATTAATTGTTACTTATCCCCTTCCTGCATAATCAAATGACCCATCTTATCCCGTTTGGTTTTCAGGTAAAGTTCGTTATGCCGGTTTGACTTGATCTCAATAGGAACATTTTCTACTACTTCCAGGCCGTATCCTGTCAAACCGGCCCTTTTAGTGGGATTATTGGTCATCAAACGCATTTTACGGATTCCCAAATAACGCAATATCTGAGCGCCAACCCCGTAGTCCCGCTGATCCATCTTAAATCCCAGTTCCAGGTTGGCATCTACCGTATCAAGTCCGTGCTCCTGAAGATGATATGCCTTCAGCTTGTTAACCAGTCCAATACCTCGTCCTTCCTGGTGCATATACAGAACCACACCCTTTCCTTCCCGTTCGATCATTTCCATGGCTTTGTGAAGCTGTGGTCCGCAATCACAACGGCAGGACCCAAAAATATCTCCGGTTACACAAGAAGAATGCACCCGCACCAGCACAGGTTCGTCCTCATCCCAGGTGCCTTTGGAGAGCGCCAGGTGCGGCTCGCCCGTATCGGTCTGAGTAAAAGCAGTCATATCAAATTCACCCCAGTTTGTGGGCATTTTCACTGTCACTTCTTTGCGGATAAGGCTGTCGTGCTTCAACCGGTAAGCGATCAGATCACGGATACTGATCAGTTTCATATCGAAACGGCGCGCGATCTTTTGCAAATCGGGAAGACGTGCCATTTCACCATCTTCATTCATGATCTCCACCAACACACCAGCAGGTTCAAAACCAGCCAGTCTTGCCAGATCAACAGTGGCTTCGGTATGTCCGGCTCGTCGTAACACGCCTCCGTCCATCGCCCGCAGCGGGAAGATATGGCCGGGCCGTCCCAGTTCTTCAGGTTTTATTTCCGGATTAATGAGCGCTTTTACAGTTTTGGAACGATCTGAAGCGGAAATACCGGTGGTGCAGCCATAACCCAGCAGATCTACCGATACGGTAAAATTAGTTTCGTGATTGGACGTGTTCTTTCCCACCATTGGCGCCAGCTTCATCTCGTCGCAACGCTCTTCACTCAGCGGAACGCAGATCAGCCCCCGCCCGTGTTTGGCCATAAAATTGATCATTTCGGGAGTAGCATTTCTGGCCGCAGTCAGAAAATCACCCTCATTCTCCCGGTCTTCATCATCTACCACAATGATCGCCTTTCCGGCTTTGATCTCCTCAATAGCAGATTCTATCGTATCCAGTTTTACATCCATATTGTTATAAGAACACCAAATCAAGGATTTTGTTAAAGCATTTATTGCGTTTCTTTTCGCAGGATCGTCTTACGTTTACGCCAGGGATTAAGTTTCCGGAAGAACCGGAGATAATTTTCCACATCAAAAAGCGCCGAGTCGGACGTCGCCTTATAAGTCAGGAAAATCCCCAAAGGAATCAGCACTGCTGTCGATAACCACATCCCTGTAAATGGAGCCCAGCTTCCTTCCCTGGCGGCTTTTTCACCGATGGTGGAGGTTACATGAAATATCAGGAAAAACACGATGGCCACTACCACCGGCAGACCCAACCCCCCTTTACGAATAATAGCGCCCAGGTGAGCCCCGATGAAAAACAAAACGAGACAAGCCACTGACAGGGTGAATTTCCGGTGAAACTCCACCCAATGCCGCTTAATCGTTTTATAATCGGTAACGTCTTTAGTAGCGGCAGGAGACGTATTTGATTTTACATTCCGCATATATCCAAGCGCCGAGTGAAGCACCAGTTCCCGGTCGTTCTCATCGATATTCATTAAAAAGTCGGACTCCTGAAAATCCAGATCCAGCGGCTTATAGCGGTAAAAAAGGCTGTCCCGGCTATAAATATAGTACGGCGCAATATCAGTGAACAGCCGTCCGAGCCCCTGGATTCGTTTTTCGCTGAGCGAGTCGGCACTGTATTGCAGCTGCCTGATGTTCTGCATCTGATAGTTGCTCTTGAACAAGTCTTCGTCAATATCAGCCACGCTGAAGCCCGTCAGGAGAAATTTCTGCTCGTGTTCCTTAAAGTGAACCCTCACCAGACGTTCCCGCTGATTCCTGTTTCGTTCACCCCGCATCTCCTCATAGCGGACTCCGTTTTTCAGTTTCAATACCAGATACTGTTCATCCGCCGATTTATACATCTCCCCTTCTTCTGCCTTAAGCACTGTCGTATTCCCGTTTCCCTTGGTATGGTCATACAGAATAATGCCATGCAGTGTATTGGTTGCCTCATCCTTTTTATCAACCTTAATGGAATAGCCATCAATACCGCCGTAAAACACTCCTTCTTTAATCAGAAATGAGGGCTTTGTTTGTCTGAATTCATAAATCGTACTGGCGATCTTCAGGTTCGCCTGGGGAATAACAATATTAGCGAAATAAAAGGTCGTCAGGCAAAGCATCCCCATGATCACCAACAAAGGCATCATGGCGCGGGTCAGCGAAATCCCGGAGGCCTTAATGGCCACCAGTTCGTAGTTCTCTCCCATCGCGCCAAAAGTCATGATGGATGACAATAAAATAGCCAAAGGAAGCGCCAACGGCACATTACTGGCATTGGCATAGAAGATAAGCTCAGCCACCGTAAACCAATCCACCCCCTTTCCGACGAATTCATCGATGTACTTGAAGAGAAAAAGCATCATCAGGATGAACAGCACGATCACGAAGGTAGTCGCAAAAGGCCGCAGATAGGCCTTAATAATAAAGAAATGAAGTTTTTTCACTGGATCCTAATGAATGCCCTGATATCTGCTGCAAAAATAGAATTTAACGGTGGGAATCAAAAAGATCAGGCTCCCAGGACCCGGATCAGCGTCTCCACCTGACTTTCCCAGATCCGCTGCCGCTCATCCTTTTCCTCATCCACCGAGAAATCAGTGACCGTAAGCGCAACATCTCCGGTAAGCTCGTCCTGAATTACTTCCATCTCGAAGTAACAATGAGGCTCATCCTCCTCCCATTTAAACTTTATTGACCTGTTCTCTTTAATTCCCAGCAATTTGGCCCGAAGCATTTCATTATCCCACTTAAATATGAAAACGTCATCAGGCTGGACAATCACATCGTCTGCAAACCACTGAGCCAATCCATTGGGACTACTTAGAAAACTGAAAAGTATTTTGGGCGATGACCGTAACTCAAACTCCATCTTGAACATCTTTTTCACTTGCATCCCCGGATCATTTAAAACATTTTGTTCGCACACTTCTAAAGAAAGGTATTTTCTTTTATATTTGCAAACCTTTTCCCAAAAAGGAAAAACAGCCCTCGGATACTGTCACTGCCCTTACAAGCGAGCAGAAAACCGGTGGAAAGAGTGCTGATCCATATTAAACCTGGCGGGGTAGCTCAGATGGTTAGAGCGCAGGATTCATAACCCTGAGGTCGGCAGTTCGATCCTGCTCCCCGCTACTTAAGGAAACACCATATTACGGTTGTTTCCTTTTTTATAGCAATAAAATCCTGTGGCCCAAAATGTTACCTTTCAGCCAGAGCGTGTTCGACAATTACCATCTTATTACACATTTTATTGGATCGTACTTTTTACAACTCCACATTTCATCATCTTTTCTCCGAAATAAGGGTTGCGGATTTCCTGCTCGTTTGCCAGCCAGTAGGCCCCCTGATCATCGTTGGCCATGGGACAAAAGGTCAGGTAAACCGTGCCTGAGGCAATGTCAGCAGCTTTTATAAGTTCAGCCATTTGGTTGCTGAGCGCTGAAAATGTGGCGCGCTGGGCATCGATACCGGTGGCAGCGGCGATGGCAGCGGCATGTATAGCGGCATTCACAGCAGCGGCCTGTGCGGTATCTCCCCCTTCGGAAAATTTCTGCAAGGTTGTATGTAGGCTTCCGGCGGAGGAAGCTGCTTTATTCTGATCGGAAGCTACCAATGCATCCTTTAATTGAATGTATTGCTCATAGGCGGCGGCCATTGGACCATCGGAAAAGACAGGAGCAACCCCTTCTGCGACACCTGGTCTGTGCTCCTGATCCTGTGCTTTCTTTTGCGGTCCCTGACTGCATCCGCTGATTGCGGAAATCGCTACGGCGATGATGACGAGGCTCGTCATTCTGATTGACTTTTTCATGCTATTTAATTTTTGATTGATTTACATTTTCATGCCTGCTTTAAGGACCAGCTCGCTGTAAAGCAGGTAGGCACCGCTGACTACCACTGAATCTCCTTTCCGGAGGCCTTCCAGTATTTCGACGCTGGAAAAGGTTTCCATTCCGGTCTTCACTACGCGTGGCTCAAAAGTGCCTTCTCCGGTTTTTACCCATGCATGGGCGCCGTCTTCACTACGTATCACGGCATTAGACGGCAGAGTAAGCGCTTCCTGGTTTCCATTGGCAAGAAATATGCTGGCTTGCGTTCCTGGAATGAAGTTGCCATCCGGATTCGGGAGTGCTGCCCGAAAGGTGATAATCTGGGTCCCTGTACGATATTCAGGATTCATAAAAATAACATTTCCGGTTACCGGTTCGTTCCCGAATCCATTCACAATGATCTGAACCTGATCACCTTGTTTAACCATAGCGGCTTCGCGGGGATAGAGTTCAGCCTCTACCCAAAGCGGGTTTAATCCTTCGAGTTTGTACAATGGGCTGCCTTCGGAAACATACTGTCCTTCAGAAACCAGGACCTCGGTCACAACCCCTGAGGCAGGCGCCAGGAATGTGATTTCGGACAATGGCATACCGGTTTCTGTCAGCTGTTTTGTTTGGGCAGGTGTCATCCCGTAAAGGAGGAGCTTCTTCCTGGCCGCCTCCACAAAGGAAGCATATTTATCATTTCCACCACCCAGTTGCCTGTTTTGTTCGAGCATCATCAGGTATTCATTCTGAAGGGCAAGCAGCTCTTCACTATATATTTCATATAATGGCGCTCCCTTGCTGATGTACCGCCCGGTTGCTCTAACCTTCAGTTTCTGGATACGTCCCGGCACACGGCTACTGATCATGTGGGTAAGTTCCTGGTTGGAAGTCAATGTACCACTCAGTCGTGTAGTGCTGCCGATGCCATCTAAGCCCACCTGTTCCACCTTTATATCAGCCAGTTCCATTTGTTGCTGACTCAGCACAATTTCTCCATTTATACCGGTTTGGCTTGCCGGGACCAGGTCCATGAAACATATAGGGCAAGTACCAGGTCCCTCCTGAACGATTTGCGGATGCATCGGACAGGTATAAGGGTCGTGAGAATGGCCGGCCTCATTGTGCCCAACCGGGGCACACGCAGCCATGACAATCAGCAGGAAGCCGGAAATTAATAACCTATTCATTGCTTAGTTTTTATAAAGCCCTCACTGTCTGACATATAACGCCCGTCACAGGCAATTGTGTCGGTGGCAGAGAGGCCGGATACAACTTCTGTCCAGGTTCCTGACACGCGTCCCGTGGTCACCGGAACCGGGCTGAAAACTTCATTCTCTTTACGAAAAACCACCTTCCTCTCTCCCAGATCCAGCACAGAGACCGATGGAATCCACCAAACGCTGTCTGTCCTGTTTTGAAAGTGGGCGGTCACCAGTTGGCCGGGCAGGAAACGGCCCTTGGTATTTCCAAGATGAACGCGTGCTTTTGAAAACCGCTCTCCTTCCTGAAAAAACGGCTGGAGGAAATCCACCGCCGCCCCGACCTTCCATTCCGGATCGAAATCAGGTGAAATAACAAGGGAATCTCCTTTTTCAATGTAAGATGCTGCATGGGGATAGATCGTAAATTCTGCCCAGACCCGATCAGTATTGACCACCTTAAAAACAGTCTGGCCCCGGCTCACGTACATCCCTTCCCGGATACTGAGCGCCACCTGCGCACCTGATGCGGCCTGCCCCGGATCTGCCTGTGCGGAAGCCGACTTCGCAGGTGCTAATGCCGATGCTTCATAAAGGTAGCCCCTGTACGGACTGTAAATGGCCAGAGAATACGATTCCTCGCCAGTTTCGGTCAGCCGGTTAATCTGTTCGTCGGTTAAACCCAGCAACCTTAATTTTTGCCGG
>DATCYD010000263.1:0-2984 GCA_036570465.1 Anseongella sp. | reverse complement strand
CGCTTGACAATACTCCTGATCTGTCATCTACCCTATCCAGGCCCATTATTACCGGCCTGTTGCGGGAAGAAATGAAATTTAACGGCCTGGTGTTCACTGATGCCATGAATATGAAAGGTGTTACCTCGAAGTTCCCCACTGGAGAAGCTGAATTAATGGCGGTAGTGGCCGGAAACGACCTGATCGAACTCAGCGAAGATGTGGAGCTGGCCATTTCAACCATCCGGAAGGCATTGCGCCGGGGCGTGATTACCTGGAAGCAGGTGGACCAACGGGTGAAACGCATTCTGGCTGCCAAGGAATGGGCCGGGCTGGATCATTACGAACCGGTAGATACCGAAGGACTCTTTACAGACTTGAACCGCCCCGAAACCGGCACACTGATCCAGCGACTGGCAGAAGATGCCGTTACCTTGCTTCGCAACAACCCGCCCAACTATTTCCCCATCCCTGAACCATTACTGACGACTGCTGTTGTCTCCGTGGGAACCAATTACAATACCGTTTTCCAGCGCCGCATTGCTTCGGAAAAGAAAATAAGCACTTTCATCCTGCAGAAAGACGCCGGCGCAACCGAAATCGCCCGCGTGGAGAAAAAACTAAAACAGTTTGACCGTATTATCGTGGCCATCCACGACCGCCGTAGCCGCCCCCGCAGTACCCTGGACTTCTCCAACCCGGTTCTGCAATTCATTACCCACCTGGCTTCGCAGCCCAAATCATCATTTGCCGTGTTGGCAAACGCCTATACCCTGGAGCAGTTACAAGGCATCGAAAACGCGCGGGTACTGATTGCCTGTTACGAAAATTCATCCTATACGGAAAGAGCCGCCGCCGATTATTTCCTGAACAAGTTGCGTCCCCGGGGAAAACTACCGGTGACAGTGAATGAACACTTTAAAGCAGGCGCCGGCCTAATGATATTTCAGTAAGCAATCCGGACAACCCCTCAATAAAAGCAGGCATCCACGCACAAATCACCGGCAACCTCTCAGGAAATACCGACATTCCTCTCCTTACGCTGAATTTTAGAGAAAACGATTGAAATGGTGAACAGATGCGCTTTTCAATGGAGTTCGTCATCCTGTTCCCTGGTTAACAGGGATTTTACATACCCATTTGCGTACCTTTAGTTCAGGAACAGGGATGGGAACGATCCCGCGAATGAAAGGAAAATTATAGAGGAAGCTTTTACGTTCTGCGATTCTCTAATCTAAACCAAGTTTTATGAAATGGAACAAGTACATTGCCCATGTACTGCTGGGATTTCTTTGTAGCTGGGTCTGCGTATCCGCATCCGCCCAGGAAATGAGGCAAATTACAGGGACTGTGATAGATACCGGTGGTGTAACGCTCCCAGGCGTTTCTGTAGCGGTCAAAAATTCAACTAACATCGGCACCAGTACAGACTTGTCAGGAAAGTACATCCTCGATGTCCCCGAAGGCTCCACCCTGGTCTTCAGCCTGATGGGCTTTGAGACCCAGGAAATCCCGCTGAACGGGCAAAGCCAGATCAATGTGACGTTGTCCACATCATCCGATGTACTGGACGACGTGGTGGTAGTTGCCTTTGGAGAAGTGAAACGAAAAGACTTAGTGGGGGCGGTCACCTCGGTAAAACCCGGAGATCTGAAAGTTCCCTCCAGTAACCTCACCAGCGCCTTGGCGGGTCGTGTGGCGGGCGTTATAGCCTATCAACGAAGTGGCGAACCCGGCATGGATAACGCTGATTTCTTTATCCGCGGGGTCACGACATTTGGTTATAAAAAGGATCCGCTGATCCTGATCGACGGGGTTGAAATGACTACCAATGACCTGGCCCGGCTGAACCCGGATGATATTGCCAGTTTCTCCATTATGAAAGACGCTACTGCTACTTCATTGTACGGTAGCCGTGCGGCCAACGGCGTAATCCTGGTCACGACCAAGGAGGGCGTTGAAGGGAAGGCAAAGATTTCCTTCCGTTTTGAAAACTCCATGTCCCAGGCCACCCGTGAGATTGAACTGGCAGACCCCATTACCTATATGCGCCTGCATAATGAAGCCGTGCTGACCCGCGATCCACTGGGAGAGCTACCCTATACGGACGAAAAGATTGACAACACCATTGAAGGCACAAATCCCTATGCCTACCCCCAAACTGATTGGAGGGATATGCTGCTGAAGGATTACACCATGAATCAACGTCTTAATATGAATGTGAGTGGTGGTGGGAAGGTAGCGCGTTATTTTGTGGCCGGTTCCTTCAACCAGGACAACGGGATCCTGGAAGTCGATAACCGCAATAACTTTAACAACAATATTAACCTGAAAACCTACAGCCTGCGTTCAAATGTGAATGTAAACCTCACCAAATCTACCGAAATGGTGGTTCGGCTCTCCGGGCTGTTTGATGATTACACAGGACCTATAAACGGTGGCGCGGACGTGTACCGGAAGATTATGCGTACCAGTCCGGTGGCATTTCCCGCTTATTTTCCCGCTGACGAACAGCATCAGTATGTACAGCATATTCTTTTTGGAAACAGCACAGAGCTTGGCCCTACTACCCCTTTGCTGAACCCGTATGCTGACATGGTAAGGGGTTACAAGGAATACTCCCGCTCCAAGATGTCCGCACAACTGGAACTGAAACAGGATTTGTCATTCCTGACGCCAGGCCTGAATATAAGAACACTGCTAAACACAGACCGGTACAGCTACTTCGATGTGGTGCGTTCTTATAACCCATTCTGGTACAGCACCACGTCCTATGACAAATACTCTGATACGTACCGGCTGGAAGTCATGAACGAGGATAGCGGCACTGAGTACCTGAGCTATGGCCTGAGTCCCCGGACGCTGGAATCTACGTTCTACCTGGAATCAGCGGCCAATTATTCCACAACGATCAATGACAAACATTCGATCAACGGCATGTTCGTATTTATGGTGAGGAACCGGTTGTCGGCAAATTCGTCCGATTTACAGGAATCATTACCTTT
>DATCYD010000262.1:0-6766 GCA_036570465.1 Anseongella sp. | reverse complement strand
AGGCCATCCGCAGTACTCCCGAACGGAAGCCACTTCGGAAAGCAATGGCAGCCCCCTGGTACTCACCGTTCACCTTTTCAAGGAATACCCGGGAAATCATGCTCATCCCCTGGTCTCCAACCAGGATCTGTCCTTCAAAAGGCCCGAAATGCCCGTCCGGTATCTTAATGGGTTGCGAATTGGAAATTCCCAATACCCCATGTGGCAGCCAGACCGCCGGCAAACGCATCGATGGAAAGTCCTTTTGCACGCCCTGCACGGTCAGGTAGTTTTGTTCATTAGGAATGTTTTCCGGTTTGATATAACCACCGTCAGCCCGCTTTTCTTCCCGGATATCAATCTTAGATACAAATTCCTTGTAGGTAAGCTTAACCGGCGATTCCGGTAAATGAGCCCATTTTAAACCAGCCGGATTACCCGTGAAGTCCCCTTTGCGCAAATGCCAAAGACCACCCGAACCAATCCAGTCCCCCTGGTTTTCAGTATAGAATAGTTCGTCACCAATAAAACCCAGTCCGGCCGGTGAGCGCATCCCGGTAGCCCAGGGTTGCATGGTTCCGTCAGGAGCTATCCGCATAGTCCAGCCTCTCCAGGGAACCCGGCTGTCACCACGCCACCATTGTTCACCCCAAAAACCCACGTTCGTGGTCACGAAAAATGAACCATCAGGCGCAATAGCCGGTCCATAACTATATTCATGATAATTTCCCGAAATAGGCCACGCATAAACCGTTTCATATAAATCAGCCTTGCCATCCATATCGGTATCAGCCAACCGGGTCAGTTCCCCGCGCTGGGCACAATAGAGGTCTCCATCCTTGTAAGCCAGCCCCAGGATCTCATGCAAACCCGAAGCAAACTTGCGAAAATAAGGCGTATTGCTGGTTGGATTTTCAACGATATATACATCTCCCCGCCGGGTTGAAATCCCCAGATTCCCATTAGGAAGCATCGTGAGGCCCCCAACTTCCAGTAAAATACCTTCCGGCACCCGAACCCGCCGGATCTTCAGAAAATCTTCTTCTTTCGGAGTTTCCTGTGCTACCGCCTCCATGACGCCACCGGCAAGTAAGCATGTACAACAGAGAAAAATACTATATAACCTTCTCATTTAGAATAATATTGAATAGCTGATCTTTTCTTTAACGGGAATAAGGAGTTGTTTCATCCCGTCCTTGTCTCTTAAAATCGGTTTAGCATTGCCAGGATCAGAAAGGTGAATGTACCAGGCACTGTCCCCAATCAAATAAGTATCGCGGCCAACCTGTTCGATCTTCTCCGCACTGGCTGCCAGGTGATAAAACCGGTCATTGCCGCCACTAACGGAAATCTCACGCAGCAAGCCTTCTCCGTTTTCCAGCGCTTTGGTAGCATCTGTGACACTCGCGCCATATATCTGATAATGGAATACCGGCCGGTCTTCATCATCCAGGGAATACCCCTCCGGCCTGAAATTACTGCCCGCAGTATCCACAGGCCATGCGGCCTGCGCCGAAGCCAGGCTCACAACACCAAATACCGGCTCACCCAGAAACACCTTCGCGCCACGAGGCCGTGAAGACCCATCCCCCCTGGAATGCCACATCGGCGTAGCATCCAAAAATCCACCGCGCCAAACCTGAAATAATGCCCCATGATCCAAATCATACGTATAATGAACGTGCTCCCTGCTGCCCGCAGAAATACTATGGACCACTCGTTTCCCGGGAATATCCATAAAACTGCGAAGCGTCCTGTTCACCGGTGCATTCACATAAATAGGATCAGGCAATTGCCGCTCTTCCCGTTCCTCCTGCCGATCATTTGCAGCGCGCTCAGTAATCCGGATATTCCGGAAAGCCACCGCTCCATGATCCCCCTGAATACGTAAAGGCCCTTTGGCCACCTCGTCCTCGCTCACCGGCCCCCGCGTAGGACCCGAAAGCACTACATTCTCATGGATCAACGCCCCGTTCAGGACCACTTTCTCAATCACCGCATTTTCAATCTTCTTTCCAGAGGCATCAAACCGGGGCGCCCGGAAAGAAACCTCCAAATGCTGCCAAATGCCAGGAGCCCTGCTTACATTTTGCCTGGGAGCACGTCCTTCATACCCTTCAGATCCAGCTGGCTTAGAACTATCCCAACGCTCGTAAATACCACCATTGTCTCCATAAGAGGGAGTAGAGACACCCCAGGAATCAAGCAACTGAAGTTCATACCGCCCCTGCAGATAAATCCCTGAATTAGACCCGCGAGCCATCATATAATCCAGCTCCAGGTCCATGTCCCCAAACTCACCTACAGAATAAAGATCCTTCCCATGAGCACTTTTAGACAAATCATTCACCAGAACAGCGCTACCCGAAGTCAGGGAAAGTTCCCCCGCCTCTTCCAGGCTAGCCCGGACACTGCCCACCATTTTCCAGGTAGGCCCGGGGTTTTTGAACGCCGACAGGTCCTTCAGTTCCTGTACCGTCTGTCCCCGGGACAACAACGGTGAAACGGCCATAAATGCTAATATCCAAAGCACTTTTGGAGATAAAAGCACGGAGTTTAAATGCATAGTGTGCTAAGTAATTAATTGAAATAAAACGTTTAAGTTGTTTGGCTAAATCAGCGCAATATAAAAAGAAATTCCGAAAACGCAGCCCGGATTTTTACCGTTGCTCATGCCGTTGCCCATGCCGTTGCGCAGGCAAGGGAAGGGTAAGATCGCGCAACATCCCGTACACAACCGGATCATCTTCCGCACCCTCAAAATGGAAAGGCAGCCACTGATTCGTTTCCTGCTCCATAAACCCCCATCCCGCACCCGAGTCAATAGCGAAACGGGCAGCTTCCGCACCCAATGCCCCGGTTTTGTCATCCTCATTGCAGACTACAGGCTTTCCGTAAGTACGCGCGTCACCAACCCGTTCCGGAATTTTTTCAGTAGGGGTATTATTGAAATGCAGCAAGATAAAATCCGCCGCCAGGGCAATGGAATGATCCACCCGTCCGTCCCCCATGCCACTGGTGCTTACCAGCAAACCAGGTGAGACCCTTTTTGCATGATTGATCAATGCCACTTGCCCGTCTGCGCTTCTGAGCCAGTCGCCATCTTTCCACTGACCATACCCCCCATGCGAATATTCATTTGATATTTCCAGTAAGACATTCGTGAACCCTTCCTGCTGAATCCATCCGGCCACATTTTCTACCGCCCTGAAAAAAGCCGTTTTTCCATTTAAAGCGCGTTCATGTGAGTGCTGTCGCTGGTAAAAACAAGTAAGTATAATCACTGCCCCCAACTCATCAGCCGCACGGATAACCCGCCCTGCACGATCCATATACTTCTCCCGGAGACTCCCGTCCGTATTAAAAGCAGAGTTCACAGCACCCTCATACCCCGGAAATCCACCCTGAAGCCCAATGGTAAATCCCCGTACACCCTGAGCAATATATGACGACATCTGCGCAATAAACAGATCCGTATTCCTTTCCGGATCAAGATCCCATTCCGGTTTCTCTTCCACCGGACGATCATCTTCAAATAACGCATTCACCATGCGAACATTTATCAAAAGCCCTTCCGCCGCACTCCTTTCCAATATCCGGTGCCCGTTTATGGTCCAGTCCCTTCCATGAATACCAACCCTGGTATTGCCCCTGGAAGAGTCAGAGTCACTAACCGCCTTAATAACCAACTTCAACGTAGTCAAAATATCATCATCTCCACTGTGTTTCTTTCCATCCTTCAGAGGAGGCAGAGCATTATCCAACCGTTCAGGTTCCGGAAGCCCCGTGTTGCTGCTGGAATACTGCCCATTGCGCCCCCCAAGCTTCCATACAACCATGTCAAGCGAAGGTACTATATAAAGGCAATGACCACCCGACCCCGCCTTCCAATAAGCATCACGCGGTATCCCCTTCACCGTCCCATCTGAATTTACCCGAAACTGAAGACTATACGGAAAATGAGGATTATACCGCGATTCCCGCGAAGCGTGGCGAACATACCACCCAGGCACTAACGGCTCACCCTTCCACCAGCCTTCATTCAATAAAAGATAACCAAACCGCAACATATCCGTACCCCGAAGCGCAATCCCACCCCCACCAGGTGTATGCTTTACCAGACTCCTGTTCTTATACCCAAACCCCCAACTGCTCCAACCCAACGGTCCCGCCAATTTCTCCCTGATATAATCCTCCATTTCCATCCCCGTCAGATTCCGCAACATAATAGAAACATCATGAATAGAAGCTGTAGAATAAGAATACCCCTCCCCAGGCGCACACCAAAGCGTCCGCGTAGAAAACCCCTTACCACCATTTCCTTCCTGAATCCCAAGCGCATACTCATCTACCAACCCATACCATCCATCCGGCCCCACAGGATCAATAGAAGACGCCACACCATGAACATAAACCGGATTATTCCCCCGAATCCCTGCCGAAAACGAAAGCAAGTGCCCCAATTTAATATCCCTCATCCGCGAATCCGACAAAGGAAAAGCCACCTTCGGAAAGTAAGCGGGAGTGAACACCTCCTGATCCAACCCCTTCGGGAAAAACTCCGGACGTTCCTCCATCAGAATTCCCGCCATAATACTTGTAAAAGCCTTTCCACAAGAAGCAAGATTCGGAGTAGCCTCCCGCTGTCCTAACCCAAAATACCGCTCATAAACCAAATACCCATGCCGTACCACCAACAACCCCCCATTCTCCGAAGTACTCCTGACAAAATCAAACGCCTCATCAAGCCCGGACCGGTCCAACCTCGCAACGAGCCGGATATCATCAGTACCGGTCAGAGTTCTCCACCCCCCGACTGAATCCGCCTCCGGAAAATAACTTCGCGCCCCCGTCGTCTGCCCGGCACCACCCAACCCAAGCCCCAGGAACCAAATAAGCACCAATAACTTCCTCATTAAACCTCCTTGTAATCACCACAATATACAACACGAACAAGTCCACACAAAAATTTACACATACCCGTTGGCGATAAGCCCCAGGTTTCGTACTTTTGCGCCTGCCCAACCAAAAGGCCACAAACACGCTTCAAAGCAAGCAACCAGGAGAGGTGGCAGAGTGGTCGAATGCGGCGGTCTTGAAAACCGTTGAGGGTTAAACCTCCGGGGGTTCGAATCCCTCCCTCTCCGCTGAAAAAGGTTTCAAAAACCTCAAATACCTGCAAATCATACATTTGCAGGTATTTTTTTTGGTTATGTGAGCGCATTTTTTGCAAAAACACTCAAAAATAAAACGCGTCATTCGTGGCAATTGCTTCTCTAAAAAAATTGCCACGATCAAGTACATAACTAATTGTATCACAACCTGTTCAGCAGATTTACATCTTGTCTTGAAGCGGTAACATTCCGAACTTTGTTTCACTTAAATTCTTCAATTATGTTAGAAAAGAGTTTTGGGTTGCTGTACTTCCTAAAAAAACCGAAAAACAGCAAAGGTAAAAGAACGCATGTGTATGCAAGGATCACCGTAGACGGTATTGCTAAAGAATTCTCAATCAAGCAGTTCTGGTTTACTGATCGCTGGGATCAGCGCACGAACCGAGCAATGGGCAATAAGGAAGATGCCCGTAGCCTGAATAATTATTTGGATATACTCACAACAAAAGTATATCAGTTTAAGAAAAGTCTCCTTGAACAAGAGCAAGATATTACTGCGGAAAAAATCTATCGGCTGGTCTTAGGAAAGACCGAAGATAAAAAGATGATTCTTGAAATATTCCAGAAGCACAATATCAGAATGGCAAAATTGAAAGGTATTGATTACGCGCCGGGCACAATACAGCGTTATATTACCTCTTTCGATCATACAAAGTCCTTTATTCTATGGAAATATGGAATTGAGGATATTGAGCTCCGGAAACTGAATTATGAATTTATCAACGAATATGCTTATTGGCTAAAAACTGTTCGAAAATGTAATCATAACACCACAGTAAAATATCTTGCAAATTTTAAAAAGATAGTTCTTCATTGCGTAAAAAGTGGTTGGTTGGCTAAAGATCCTTTTTATGGTTTTAAAATGGCGAAAAAGGAAGTAATAAGGGTTTTCCTAACTGCTGAAGAGCTTGAAAAACTTAGAAGCAAAGAAATCACTATTGAACGACTCGAAATGGTTCGTGATATTTTTGTTTTCTCCTGCTATACAGGCTTAGCTTATATAGATGTGCGGCAGCTTAGGCATAATCAGATTGCAAAAGGTAATGACGGAGAACAATGGATCATTACTCAAAGGCAAAAGACCAATACGCCCACGAGGCTGCCCTTGCTTCCTACCGCAATGGACATTGTTGAAAAATACAAAAATCATCCCCGGTGCGAAGTTGAAGGCTATGTATTGCCTATCCTGACCAATCAAAAGATGAATGCCTACCTGAAGGAGATCGCGAACCTTTGCGGTATTCACAAGGAACTAACCTACCACATCGCCCGACATACTTTTGCCACTACTGTCACACTTTCTAACGGAGTGCCGATTGAAACCGTATCAAGGATGCTGGGACACAAATCCCTTCGGCAAACCCAACATTATGCCAAGATCGTTGACCTGAAGGTCAGCGAGGACATGAAGGCATTAAAGCGAAAACTGGAAACCCTTGTAATATAGCCCATTTAGAAAAGGCGCATTCGGATTAAAAAGCAGGTTGCGCTATTTTAATTTTCGCAATTTTACTTTCGCAGTTAATCAACTAAGCGCCTTGCTTTCTAATTGATAGTCTTAAGTGCACTGGAAACCGGACTCTGATTGGCATAACCAAACAAATACTTGTTTT
>DATCYD010000261.1:0-3415 GCA_036570465.1 Anseongella sp. | reverse complement strand
ATTGATCTTGACATTTTTTGTCTTTCTGCTTTCCCTGATCGCCAACGGACAGCAGCGACCGGACGTGCTTTTTTTCAAGGACCGCTTACAACCTGTTTCAGCGGATAATATCTTTAAGACGGCCGGTTGCTACAATTGGGGCCCTTCGATTATCAAGGGGAAGGACGGAAAATACCATCTTTTCTATTCACGCTGGTCTAAAGAGCACGAATTCACAGGGTGGCTGACCCTCAATCATGTCGTATTACAGGAGGATATTGCGTTTGGCGAACGGGTGAGCGAATTCGTTAGGACACAAGCATATCGCTGTCTTTCCAGCCGCAGCAGTTACGGCTGTGCGTTTAAACGTGTTGTCATCGAAAGGCAGGCCCGTCCTGAAATCGTTGAAAGTTTACCATATACAAGACCAATAATCAGGAGAAATGGCAAAGGTACAACCGGCAAAAAAATTAAGTACAAAAGAAAAGATCATTAAAACAGCTATTCAGATGTTCAATGATCAGGGAATACAACGTGTTACCTGCAGGCATATAGCGGAAGAGATGGGTATTAGCTACGGTAATCTGAACTATCATTATAACAATAAGGAAGCCCTTCTGCTGGCCATATACGAGCAAATGCGCGATGAAATGTCTAACTCCTATCTTTTGCGAGAAGAATATCCCACAGCTTTCGAACATTTTTACAGGTTGCTGGCACATCTAGAACAATTCCAGTATAAATACCGGTTCTTTAACCTGGATGTCCTTGAAATATCCCGCACGTATTCTCCGATAAACAGGATCCTGCAAAAAACGCTGAAAATACGGAAGAAGCAAATGACAGAACTGTTCAAGCAGTTTGTAAACGAGGGCTACTTAACAAAAAGACCGAAAGAGGAATACGAACGCGTTCAGCACATGATAAGGATCGTCATTACTTTTTGGCTATCCCAGGAGGAAATATTAACTGGTTTTCAGTCCGGCAATAAGCAAGGGATGTCCGGGCATATATGGGAACTGCTTCGGCCTTATATGACAAAACAAGGGCTGGCCGAATACGATAAACTGGAAACGGGATTTTCTTATGTGTTTAATTCTCAGTGATTGAAATAATCCGAATGCTCCGCAAAATCAGCATATCTTTCAGGAGTTGTTAAACCGGTACCTGCTCGTTCTCGTTTGCTGCCTGGACGCAACAGCCGGCCATGCCCAGCAGCTAAAGCCATTGGGACAACAACCCAATATAATCGTGTTCCTGGTCGATGATATGGGCTGGATGGACACTTCTGTGCCTTTCGGCGACAGCATCATGGCGCTGAACCGGCGCTATCACACTCCTAATATGGAGCGTCTTGCCCGCGAAGGGATGAAATTTACCAATGCGTACTCTACGCCGGTATGCACTCCTACGCGGATTAGTCTTATTACCGGCATGAACGCTGCGCATCACGGTGTGACTAATTGGACCCACCCCCTTCGTGATCGCCCAACGGATCGTTCTGACAGCCTTTTCAACCCTGCAGAATGGAACTACAATGGACTGAGTCCTGTCGAAGGTATACCACATACCATACATGCTACGCCGCTGCCCGAATTATTAAAAGAGGCGGGATACTTTACCATTCATGCGGGGAAGGCTCATTGGGGTTCAGCCGGAACACCGGGGAGCAACCCGTATAATCTGGGCTTTACCGTGAATATCGCGGGCAATTCCATTGGCCATCCGCAAAATTTCCTGGGAACCGAAAATTATGGTATCATGCCGGGCAAGGCGGGCTTTAATGCTGTACAGGATCTGGTTCAGTATTACGGCACCGACATGTTCTTAACGGAAGCCCTGACGCAGGAAGCATTAAAAGCGCTTGATTATCCCCGGAAAAGGGACGTGCCCTTCTTTTTACACCTCGCTCATTATGCGGTGGATGTTCCTTTAATGGGAGAATAATCTTAATAGTAAAATCCATTTCTCGAATAGAATAATCCATGGTTTAGGATCATTGGTCTGGTTGTAGGCCGTAAGTTAGTAGTTTCCTATTAAAATAAAGGCATAAAAAATCAAAAGCAATCCCAGCCCGCCCAGTATATCAGAGAGTGGATAACAATAGAAATATCCAGTATATTGATATGATACTCTATTGGAGTGGCTTCCTTAGCGCCCTATCTTTATTTTTTTAAGCGTGACATATATAATATAATGACTCAAAGAATTACTACGATGCCCAAACTGATACGCTTAACCGTCTTTTTGTTATTTACGCTTTGCCATATGGCGCAGGCGCAGATACCTGTGCTGAAAAAAAGCGGTGCTGCTGTGCAAGACATCCAGGCTATCAAGCAGCAACCTGAGTGGACCGAGATTCACCCCGGGGTCTGGCGCGCGGTGGTGGGCAAGCCGGAAGCTTACGATCTTTTAAGGGCTGCCGGGGCTACACCCAGGGAAAACGTCTTAGCAAAAATGGAAACCGCTCCATTTCCCTTACCAGCCGGCGATATAGCGGCCACGCTGGCAGACGAAAAGACGTATTTACGGTTCCCCCTGGAAAAGGGAGAACAGATCTATGGGTTCGGGTTGAATTTCAAGACGGTACATCAGCGGGGTAGGATACTGCGCCTTCATGTGGATCATTATGGAGCAGAGGACAATGGGAGAACGCATGCTCCTACACCGTTCTATGTTTCATCCGAGGGGTATGGCGTGTTTATTAACTCGGCCCGTTACCTGGATGTATATGCCGGCACAGCAGTGCGTAAAGACAGCAAGCATCCACCGGTGGCCAGGGACAGGAATACGGATCCTGCCTGGAGCGCGCAACCGTATTCGGATGCCGTGGAAGTGCTGGTGCCCGCCGGTGGCGTGGAAATCTATGTTTTCGGCGGCCCCACGCCGCTGGATGCTGTCAGGCGTTTTAATTTGTTTAACGGAGGTGGTTGCCTTCCGCCGCGTTGGGGCCTTGGCTTTACCCAGCGCGTGCACCGGCTGTATACTGCTGAAGATGTAAAGAAAGAGGCAGATAGTTTTGCTTCCAGAGGATATCCGCTTGATTTTATCGGACTGGAGCCCGGTTGGCAGAGTAAATCATACCCTGGCACATTTGAGTGGGACGATAACCGCTTTCCAAATCCGGAAGATTTTGTGCTGGATATGTTGGAACGTGGCATTCACCTGAACTTATGGATCAACCCCTATGTATCCCCGGACGCTTCTTTCGCCAAGGCTATTGAACCTTATACTGCGTCACATACGGTATGGGCAGGCATGGTCCCGGATCTTGCCCTTCGGGCAGGGCGGGAAACGTTCTTTAATCAATTGCAGGAGAACCAGGTAGATATTGGGGTGAGCGGCTACAAGATAGATGAGATAGACGGGTACGATAGTTGGCTCTGGCCTGATGTGGCTACCTTCCCTTCTGGTATAAGCGGTGAACAAATGCGGC
>DATCYD010000260.1:0-17289 GCA_036570465.1 Anseongella sp. | reverse complement strand
AGGAAGTAGCGCTTGAAAAGCTGTCCTACCTGACCATTGCTTCACAAAGCCAGGCATTGGCAAAGCGAGTTTCCGGTCTTTTCTCTGCCCGCTATATACAGGCAGGTATTTCAGATGATATTTATGGAACTGAATATGCTTCGGTTCTTAAGAATATTTTTGCCATTGCAAGTGGAATCTGTCATGGCCTGGGTTATGGTGATAATTTTCAGGCGGTACTGATCTCCAATGCGATCCGGGAGATCAAACGTTTTGTGGACGCCGTTCATCCCATTAACCGGGATATCAATGAACCGGCCTACCTGGGTGACCTGCTGGTTACGGCTTACTCACAATTCAGCCGGAATCGAACCTTCGGGAATATGATCGGAAATGGATACCCGGTTAAGTCAGCGCAAATGGAAATGAATATGATTGCCGAGGGCTACTTTGCAGTGAAGTGCCTTCATGAGATCAATAAGGAACATGGGGTAGAAATGCCCGTTTGCGAAGCGGTGCATGCGATCCTGTATGAAAACAAACAGGCTGCCGGCGCCATCCTCGCACTCACAAAAAAATTAACCTGAACATTCGTTACCGTCGCTAGCGATCCCTATGCTGGAATAGGTCAGAGGATAAGTAGCGGTCACCCCGGTCACAGATAATACAAACCACCACACCTTCGTCCAGCTCTTCAGCCACACGCAAAGCTGCCGATGCTGCGCCGCCGCTGCTCATGCCACAGAAAATACCTTCTTCACGAGCCAGGCGCCTGGTCATGATGATTGCTTCGTCCTGCCAGATTTCCATGATGCGATCGATCCGTTCGGCTTCGAATATTTTAGGAAGGTATTCCTGAGGCCACTTCCGGATACCGGGGATGCGTGCTCCTTCAGCCGGTTGACAACCAACGATCTGGATTTCCGGCCGTTTTTCCTTCAGATAGCGGGATACGCCCATGATCGTACCCGTTGTGCCCATGGAAGAAACAAAATGGGTGACACCGCCGTTGGTATCTTTCCATATTTCGGGTCCGGTACCCTCGTAATGGGCCCGGTAATTATCCGGATTGGCAAACTGATTCAGCATGAGATAACCACCCTTTGCCACTTGTTGGTTGGCATAATCAATGGCTCCTTCCATGGAATCTTTGGCAGGAGTAAGTACCACGCGGGCGCCGAAAGCCTCCATGGTCAGAACCCGTTCGCGGGTAGCATCTTCAGGCATCACCAATTCAATTTCGACACCGAAAACACTGGCGATCATCGCCAGGGCAATTCCTGTATTGCCGCTGGTGGGTTCAATCAGCCGTATGCCGGGCTTAAGGTCTCCCCGGTCGCGGGCACCCTTGATCATCCAGTAAGCAGCCCTGTCTTTTACGCTGCCTCCCGGATTATTCCCTTCCAGTTTGGCGTAAACTTTAACGCGGGGGTTTGGATTAACATTTTTAAGGTTTACCAGTGGCGTATTCCCCACCAGATCTAAAATGGTTTGCATGGTGTTCAAAAAGGTTAAGTGACCGCAGTTACGTCGTTTGACTTATAATAGATGCGCGAATAAGGAGGCACGCTTTTGATCAACCAGACATTTCCTCCAATGACGCTGTGATGGCCCACAGTAGTTTCGCCGCCAAGGATTGTTGCGCCGGAATAAATGACCACGTGGTCTTCAATGGTCGGATGGCGTTTGCTTTTGGCCATGATCTTATCCACACTGACGGCCCCCAGGGTCACTCCCTGGTAGATCTTTACATAATTGCCAATGATCGTTGTTTCGCCGATAACCGCACCGGTTCCGTGATCAATGCAGAAATGTGAGCCGATGGTAGCCGCCGGGTGAATATCAATCCCGGTTCTGGAATGGGCGAATTCGGTAATGATGCGCGGCAGCAAAGGGATGTCCAGTCCATACAATACATGGGCGATCCTGTATGACCCGATTGCGTAAAATCCGGGGTACGCCCTGATAACCTCATAAGGAGAAGAAGACGCCGGGTCGCCCACGTGAATAGCTTCGGCATCCTGGGTCATTTGCTCATACATTCCAGGAAGTTGCTCCATAAATCTGCCGGCAAGGACTGCGGGGCCCTCTGTCAGCGCCGGTTGAATTTCTGATAACAATGCCGCCAGCTGGTCCCGGAGTGTGTCCATGGCATCTTTCAATAAATTGGCAGAAGAAATGGTCTTTCCCTTATGCTCAGGGAAAAGCAAGTTCATCAGCTGCCGGCTGAAGTCACATATTTTTTCAGACGACGGATAACTGTTAGCCGCCGCGTTTCGATGTCGCCTGGCCAGAAGTTCCAGTAATTTGTCCATTTATCCGGTTGGTTTGTGGCGCGAAAATTACATATAAAAATTGAATAGAGACGTCCTGTCCTCTTATCTTTGCGCGCATATCAAAACTATAACCAATTTTTTGCCTGTATGTTCGATAATACTGAAATTGCCTTTTCGCATTTTGACGATAAGGAGCTGAAAAAGGCCTGGTGGCTTTTCAAGATAATCAATAACAATTTTCTGGTAAACATAGGCCCGCCGCTTACGCTCCTTGCGCTGAAACTGGGTCTTCCGGTGGTTCCGTTGATCCGTTCCACCATTTTTGAACATTTCTGCGGCGGGGAAACCATTGAAGACTGTGAGGATAACATCGCTCACCTTTGGGAATATGGGGTGGGGACCATCCTGGACTATTCAGTGGAAGGAGAAAAAACAGAAGCAGCCTTTGACGCCACAGCGGATGAGATCATCAGCACCATCGGGCGTGCCCGTAAAGACAATAAAGTTCCTTTTTCAGTGTTCAAGATCACCGGCCTGGGCCATTTTGAACTGCTGGAACAGGTGGCTTTTCAGGATGCCGGCGTTGTCGCTTCAGGCGCTGCGCTTTCTCCAAATGATAAGGCGGAATTTGAAAGACTGCGGGCGCGGGTGGACCGGATCTGCGGCGAATCATTCCGAAACGGGATTCCCGTGCTGATCGATGCCGAAGAGAGCTGGATACAGGACACGATTGACAGTTTGGCCCTGGAGATGATGGAAAAATACAACCGGGAGAAAGCCATTGTTTATAATACCTACCAGCTGTACCGCACCGACCGGCTGGAAAGATTGAAAGCGCATACGGAAAAAGCTGCTTCCCAAGGGTTTTGCCTGGGGGTTAAGCTGGTAAGGGGAGCGTATATGGAAAAAGAACGGGATCGTGCCGAAGAGCTGAATAAACCTTCTCCCATTCATCCCAATAAAGCAGGCAGCGACCGGGATTTCGATGCTGCAGCGGGCTGGTGCCTTGATCATATTGATCAGCTGGCCTTTATGGCCGGTACTCACAATGAAGAAAGTTGCCGCCTCTTGGTTGAAGGCATGGCTAAAAGACAGCTTGCACCCTCAGACGAACGAATTTACTTCGCCCAGTTGTTGGGCATGAGCGATAATATTAGTTTTAACCTGGCCCATCAGGGATACCGCGTTGCCAAGTATATGCCATATGGTCCGGTCCGATCGGTGTTGCCATATCTGTTTAGACGGGCGCAGGAGAATACAGCCATGGCCGGGCAGATGGGCAGGGAGCTGCGACTGATCGTTCAGGAACTTCGCCGCCGTAAGGCACAGAATGCTTAGGCCCATCTGTTGCTTTTTTGTAAATTGCGCCGTTTTTATTTTCACGACAGAACATGACAGCGTTAAGCGAACAAGAAATAATGCGCAGGCAGAGCCTGCAGGAACTAAGAAAGCTGGGAATCGATCCCTATCCCGCGGTACAATACCCCGTAAGCGCATTTGCGAAGGATATAAAAGAAAACTATACTGAAGGTAGTGAGGACTGGGTGGATATTTCCCTGGCAGGCCGGATCATGAACCGCCGCATCATGGGAAGTGCTTCATTTGCCGAGCTTCAGGATTCTACCGGGAGGATCCAGCTTTACCTGAACCGGGACGAGTTGTGCCCGGGTGAGGATAAGACCATTTACAACACCGTATTTAAGAAGCTGCTCGATATTGGCGATTTCATCGGTGTAAAAGGCTATGCGTTTATTACTAAAACGGGTGAAATATCCGTACATGTGAAAGAAATGACCGTGCTTACCAAGTCCCTTCGACCTTTGCCGGTGGTAAAGCGAGATGAAGAAGGAAAGGTATTTGATGGTTTCACCGATCCGGAACTGCGTTACCGGCAACGCTATGTAGATCTGACAGTGAATCCGGAAGTAAAGCGTACGTTTCTGATTCGTTCAAAATTGATCAACTCGATGCGCCGTTTCTTTGATGACCGTGGATGGCTGGAGGTGGAAACTCCTATTCTTCAGGCAGTGCATGGAGGCGCCGCGGCCCGGCCGTTTAAAACGCACCACAATACCCTGGACATGCCTTTGTTCCTGCGTATTGCCAATGAACTGTATCTCAAACGGTTGATCGTTGGAGGGATTGATGGGGTTTACGAAATTGGCAAAATGTTCCGGAATGAAGGCATGGACCGTACCCATAATCCGGAATTTACGTCCATGGAGATCTATGTGGCGTATAAGGATTATCTCTGGATGATGGAAATGGTGGAAGAGTTGCTGGAAAGCATTGCCAAGGAATTGCTCGGAAGCACCCGGGTAGTTTCCGGCGGCCATGAGATTGACTTCAAGGGGCCGTATGAGCGGCTGACAATGTATGAGTCGATCCGTAAATACACGGGTGTGGACGTTTCCGGCATGGATGAAGCCACTTTAATGGCCACTTGTAAAGAGTTGGGCGTTGCCGTGGATGCTACCATGGGCAGGGGCAAACTGATCGATGAACTTTTCAGCGAAAAAGTGGAAGACCACCTGATCCAACCGACCTATATCATTGATTATCCCGTTGAAATGACCCCCCTGGCGAAGAAACACCGTGTGGATGAAGGATTGGTGGAACGATTTGAACTGTTTGTCAATGGAAAGGAAATCGCCAATGCCTATACCGAACTGAATGACCCCATTGACCAGCGTAAGCGTTTCGAAGAACAACTGGAACTGGGCAAACGGGGAGACCTGGAAGCCATGGCACTGGATGAAGATTTCCTGCGTGCCCTGGAATACGGAATGCCGCCTACATCCGGCCTGGGCATCGGGATCGATCGTCTGGTGATGCTGATGACCGGTCAGACGACCATTCAGGAAGTGCTTTTCTTCCCCCAGATGCGTCCGGAACGTCCGGAAAAACCATTAACGGCCAATGAACTCAAAGAAGCCGGAATTCCTTTGGAATGGGCGGAAGTGATTCTGAAGATGGGTTATAAGAACCTGAAAGAGCTAAAAGAGGCCAACCCCAATAAATTCTTTAACGATCTTGGCGGGGTACGCAAGAAATTGAAGCTGGACCTGAAGCTCCCCGCCCGCGAAGAGGTGGAAACCTGGCTTCGTTAGCAAACGAAGCTTTGCGAAGCCAGGATTACCGGAGCGAGCGCGAACCATGCCCGCGCTTTACGCGATGCGCCTTCCCATAGCCGGTCTGCGGCCTCGCTGACGGAAAGGGTTCTTGTTATGTAATGGCGGTTGTTTATCCGTGATCTCAATGTGCATGTGAAAGGGGTGATCTTCTTTCACCGGGATTTCCTTATTGATCAGCTTATGAATGCTTTTCAGGAAAGGCCGTTCTTCGAAGTCACAGAATGAGAAAGCAATACCGGTGGAGCCTGCCCGGCCTGTCCGTCCGATGCGGTGCACATAAGTTTCCGGTTCGTTAGGCAAGTGGAAATTAATGACATGCGAAAGGTCTTCAATGTCGATGCCGCGTGCCGCAATATCAGTGGCCACCAGTACTTTGGCTTGTCCTCTCTTGAAGCGCTCAAGCGCAATCTGCCTCGCTCCCTGAGTTTTGTTTCCGTGGATGGCTACTGCGTTAATACCCAGTTTGTTGAGAGATTTGGCCAGCTTATCGGCGCCATGTTTGGTACGGCTGAACACCAGCGCGTTCTTGACCGGTTCTTTCTTCAGGATATGCAGCAGCAAATTCAGCTTGTTGTTTTTCTCTACCATGAAAATGTGCTGTTCCACCGTCTCCGCTGAGGATGCCACCGGTGTTACGGCCACGTTCACAGGATTGTTCAGGATCGTGTTGGCCAGTTTCCGGATATCCATGGGCATGGTTGCCGAAAAGAATACATTCTGGCGGGAAACGGGAAGCTTGGCTACTACTTTTCGGATATCGTGAATAAAACCCATGTCCAGCATGCGGTCCGCTTCGTCCAGTACAAAAAAGCTAATGGAGTCAAGCTTAATGACGCCCATTCCCATTAAATCCAGTAACCGGCCAGGAGTGGCAACCACAATGTCAGGGTTGGCCCGCATATCCCTAATCTGTTTGTTCTTGGGAACGCCGCCAAAAATTACGGCATGCCGGAACTTCAGGTTGCGGCCATAATTACCTATGGATTCTCCAATCTGAAGAGCCAGTTCACGAGTCGGGGCCAGGATCAACGCGCGCAGGCGGATCCGGGGATTCTTCTGTTCCAGCGCTCCCTGCTCCAGCAATTGCAACATGGGAATGGTAAAGGCAGCCGTTTTTCCGGTGCCGGTCTGGGCGGCGCCAGAAAGGTCCTTCCCCTGCAGTAAATGGGGGATGGACTGCTCCTGAATAGGAGTAGGATGTGTATATCCTTCTGTTTGCAGCGCTTTTAAAACAGGCGATATAATCGCTAATTGATCAAATGTCATATTAAAAAGATGGGTGATCCTCCCTGGTAAAAAACCGCTCTCGTATGGCCTGTAAAGTCGTTATTGAGGGAAGCTGTTCGAACAGCCTGAGCTGTGGGAATTATTCGGAAGGAATGTGAATTACTAATTGTCGTTTTTTTTATCCGTCGCAAAGATAAGCATTTTTTATTACAAAGCGGCAGATCTTGCTTTTTGCCGCCGTGTTCTCAAAAGATACCGGCAACCCCTCATTTGCCCGGCCTGGAATATCCGGAATGCGACAAATTGCGGCCGTTAACAATTTCAACTAACTTAGTTTAACGACATGAAAGCATTTATACAACTGTTTCTGCTGATCACGGTCCTCCAGGCATTTCACCAACCTGCTGTTTCTGCCCAATCTGCTGCTTCAGCTCCGCCTGGTTCGCCACAGCTTCGCCTGGAGGTGGGCAAAACCTATTGCTTCGAATATGGTTACCGTTGGGCGCTTCCCTGGTCGATTTCGGTTCCCGGGTCTTCGGAGGAAGAAGATCGCACGTATCCCAGCGAGGAACGGACCTGGTATCAGTTTCATGTGACAGAGAGTGAACAGGATTCCCTATACCAATGCCGGGTCCGCATCAACCGGATATTTCGCTATGAGCAAACGCCATTTGGCTATGATGTGTTTGATTCCAGGTATCCAACGTCATTGAATGCCGGCGACGCCCGTCTGCTCGCAGATGGCTTTACTTATTCTGGCACCATCAATACTCAGGGCCGCTTTACACCCGATGCGATTAGCCGGCGACGTATCGACAGCCTTGCCGCCCGAATGGCGGTGATCATGTCCGGCAGTTTCGGCGGATGCGATGATTACTGTTTTCTGGAGAAGATAAAGAATCTATTGTATCGAAATCTGGGTATTCTGCAATTGTTTTATCCCGGTTCATCGGCGACGAAATGGGAGCCTGCGTCTTCTCCCGGTCTTGGCGCGGCTACCGGCAGCATGCCCGTGGCGAACGTTTCAGAAGCCTATGAGGGTGTGAAGGAATTGGAATTCATTTCCCGCAAGGACGATTATTCTCTGATTCGTCTGACGTATGACCGTCCGGAGTGGCGAGGTCATCTCAATCCCGATACAATACGGGTGCATAACGAGAATGGCTTTGTTTCCGGGTACATGACCGCCAGCCGGGCCATGGGCTGGGAGAGAGAGGTATTCCTGTCGTTCTATCCGCAGTCCGAAGCACCGGCAATACTGCAGTTGGAACTGGCGGAGGGACTATCTTTCTCATCGCATGAACGCCGCCGCCTCAAGCGGTACGGCATCTACCAGCAAGAAGATCCCGAAAAGGTGGTTTTGAGCATCCCGCTGGAGCGGCCGGCGTTGTTTGAACTGCAGGACTTCGACAGGACCCTGTTTATCACTCCTGGTGATACACTCAGCATTAAAATACGGGCAGATACCGGGCTGGTATTTGCAGGAACTCATGCCCGGGAAAACCGTCTGCTGGAGCGCATTATTGAAAGAGAAAAAACTCGTTACCATTCAATAGATGAAGAATGGGGCACACGAACAGATGTTGATGCCTACGTCGCGGAATTAAAACAGGAAGCCAATTGGCAGCGAAATAATTTAAAAACGATGAAACCTGAGCTGGGGCCGGCGTTGTTCAATCTGATGTTTGAACGGGTACCTTATATTCCGGTGGAGCAATATTCGGGATTTTTACATCGGGATTGGGCGTCGTCTCAGCTGAAGCCGGTAGAAGATGCGTTTCCCGACTTCCAGCGGTTCATGGATTTTATTGAAGATATTCCTGTGTACAATGCCGATTTTATGTTCTCGAACTATGGCTCGCCCTACGACAATGTTTTGCGACGATATCAGAATATTTTACGTTTTGTTAGCCGCAACGATCGGAGTATGGCATCTACCGGTTTTTCCGGATATAATCAAACTGATGACTTGAATTTTGTTTCTGGCTATTTCGGAGGATACCCCTGGCATTATCTCACAGCTGATGCCCTTGTAAGCATTGCGGGGACACTCGAGAGCCGCCTGACTAATTTTGCGCCGCTGTTTGACGAATTTCTGACGAATTGCAAAGACAGCGTGCTGGAAATGGAGGTGGCGACGCTTTATCATGTGAAGAAAGCTATTCAGCCCGGAAGGAAGTTTCCGGAGGTGTCCTTTACCGATCAGAACGGACAACCGGTTTCTATCAATGACCTCCGTGGTAGCAAGGTGCTGTTGTACCTGGTCTCGGAAACCGATCTTGGACCCATGCACTTTCTGTCGGATACGACGCCAGTGGTTAGTACGGTCATGGATTCCCTGAATTCACTTCGTAGCAGGAATACTGACATGGAACTGGTATTTCTATATATGGGTGCCGAACCGGATCAATGGCAAAAGCTCGTTGAGGTTGCGCAAGAGGGGGTGCGTTTGTGGCAAGTGCCCCGGGATCGCGCAGAGACGGTCGATTTTATTTATGGCCTGAGAAGGTCCAAGGGAACACATCAGAAAACCTGGTTCCTGATCGATGAAAGACAAACGATCTTCAAGACCGGCATCATCAATTCGGCGCTTCAGAAAAACGACAAGGCACAGCACGCCCGGCAGGTTCAGGAGTTCTTTGACCGGGAAATACAGCTTTTTTCCTTGCACAAAGCTTCCCTTATCGATCCCCGCCTGAAAAGGTGGGGATTTCTGGCGTTAGGGGTATTGATTCCTGTGGCGCTGTTGAGCTGGCCGGTCGCCCGATGGCGCATCCGGTCGGTTCGGAAAAAAGAGGAAGAAAAGCGCCGGGTGACCGAGATCGAACTCAGGGCAATCCGCGCCCAGCTGAATCCTCACTTTATTTTTAATACGATGAGTTCGATCCAGCATCTGGTGGGTTCGGGGGAAAGGGAGAAGGCCTCGGGTTATCTTTCAGACCTGGCATTGCTGATGAGAATGGTCCTGAAACATACCGAGCGGGGGATGATCAGCCTGGCGGAAGAGCTGGAAGCAGTTGAAAAATACCTTTCCCTGGAACAACTTCGCTTTTCGTTCCAATATCAGATAGCCGTCCTGCCTACGGTAGATCGGCACAATACGCTGGTGCCAGCCATGCTGCTGCAACCCTATGTGGAAAATGCTGTGCTGCATGGCATGAACGGCAAGGGAAAGGAGGGGCTGTTGCAAATCAATGCTTCACAGGAGGGGAATTGGATGACCTACAGGATCGAAGACAATGGGCCAGGCATCGGGCATGCGGCCGCGGACCGGAACGGAAACAGGATGAGCCTTAAACTGATGCGTGAAAAGCTGAGGCTGGTTTACGGGGAAGATATGCACCTGGAGATCCTGGACCTGGCCGATGCATACGAAAAGGGAGAGGGTACCCGGGTGGAGATCCGGTTGCCGGTATTTGTCTGAACTTACCTAAATTTATCCAATGATCAATGCATTGATAATCGAAGATGAAGTCAATAACCGGGAATACCTCAGGCAAATGCTTGACCGGTTCGCCGACATTGCCGTGATGGGAGAGGCCGGTACCGCTGAAGAGGGGATACGGCTTATTCGCGGCGTGAAACCCGATCTGGTATTTATGGATATCGAGATGCCGGGTGCCAGCGGGTTTGAATGTCTTGAACGGGTGCGGGACCTGAATTTTGAGATCATTTTTGTGACTGCTTACGATCATTACGCCCTGAATGCGATTAAATTCTCGGCGCTTGATTATCTCTTGAAGCCGGTTAACGCGGCGGAACTGGAAACAGCTATCGAAAAGGCGAAGCGCAAGATCGGCGACAAAACCGAGAATCTACGGTTGAAAAACTTACTGGAAAGCCAGACGGGCCAATTTCCACGGCAACTGGCCCTGTCCAGCGCCGAACGCATTGAATTCATTTCCGTTGAAGACATCGTTCGTTGCCGCGGTGAGAACAATTATACCCGCTTCCACCTCGCCGGGGGCCGGGAGATCCTGGTTTCCCAGACACTGGGCGAGTATGAACAGATCCTGGCCGAACATCATTTCCTGCGTGTACACCAGTCGCACCTGGTCAATACCCGGCAGATACAAACTTTTGTCAAAGGTGACGGAGGCTACCTGAAAATGACTGATGGAAGCAATATCCCGCTTGCCAAAAGTAAGAAAGTCCAGTTGATGGAGCAATTCCTCGGTCGCCGGAAGTGAATGACACTGGAAAAAATCTATCTTTGAAACATGTCAACCATTCAACTGGAAGCCTCCTGGCTGGAACATCTCAACGGAGAGTTCGGGCAGGAATACATGCATCAGTTAAAGGCCTTTCTGGAGGCTGAGCGGAAAAAAGGCGTGAAGATCTATCCACCGGGGTCGTTGATCTTCAATGCACTTAACACAACCCCCTTTGATAATGTGAAAATCGTGCTGATAGGACAGGATCCCTATCACGGCGCCGGTCAGGCGCACGGGCTGTCCTTTTCAGTGCAGCAAGGCGTACCCATCCCTCCGTCGCTGAAAAATATCTACAAGGAACTTGGCACAGACCTGGGCTTAGCGATGCCTTCACACGGCGATCTCACGGCCTGGGCCAGGCAAGGCGTACTGCTGCTGAACGCGACGCTGACCGTACAGGCCAATGCCGCCGGTTCCCACCAGAAAAAGGGCTGGGAATTATTCACCGATAAGATCATTTCCACGGTTTCAGACGAAAAGGAAGGAGTAGTATTTCTGCTTTGGGGGAATTATGCGAAGGCCAAACAAGCCCTGATTGACGGAAGCAAGCACCTGATCCTGACTGCTGCCCACCCTTCGCCCTTTTCTGCCCATTATGGTTTCTTTGGATGCCGCCATTTTTCAAAGGCCAACGACTATCTTGCGTCGCATGGGAAGACGCCGGTCAACTGGCAGATCCGTTAGTTCGAATACCTTTGAATGATTTCCAAGGACAGTGGTTACTGCTCTTCCATCGGCAGCACGGCGTTCTTTTTAACTGTGGAGATGACCATCATGGACGCCTGATGATTGATTTCTTCGATCTTGCTGAATTTTTCCAGTACGAGCACTTCGAAGGCATGCATATCCTGGACAATGACCTTCAGCAGGAAATCCGATTCGCCCGTCACGTGGTAGCATTCCACCACTTCATCGATCTCTGAGATTTTCCGGATGAAATTGTTGCGGGAATCGGGCATATTCAGGTTGACTGTGATCTGGATAAAAGTTTTGATGCCAAAGCCAAGGGCTTCTTCGTTTACAGCGGCGTGGTAGCTTTTGATATAGCCGTTGTTCTCCAGTTTCCGGACCCGTTCCAGGGTGGGGGCGGGCGACAGGCCCACTTCGTTGGAAAGCTGCAGGTTGGTAATCCGGCCGTCTTTCTGAAGCAGGCGGAGAATATGAAGGTCTATTTTATCCAGATGCGCGCTCATTGCATGGTATTTGTTTAAAGCGATAATATCTGAATAAATGTAGAATTAAATTTTTATCTCAGCAAACTTCGGCAAATATTATTTTTTAGATTAACCTAAAATTTTTATTAGATTTGCAGTAAAATCAAATGTATGAATTCGTTTACGGAAGAAAATTACCTGAAAGCGATCTACAAGCTCTCCGAACGGACCGCGGGGATGGTCAGTACAAATGCTATTTCCGAAGAAGTCAGTACACGGGCTGCCTCCGTAACCGATATGCTGAAAAAACTTGCTGAAAAGGGATTGATCAACTATGTGAAATATCAGGGGGTGAGCCTGACGGCCGAAGGACGAGCAACGGCGATCGATATTATTCGTAAACACCGGCTTTGGGAGGTTTTTCTGGTCAATAAGCTGGGTTTCGGTTGGGACGAAGTGCATGATATTGCCGAAGAGCTGGAACATATCAATTCAGGGAAGCTGATTGACCGCCTGGATGAGTTCCTGGGATTTCCGCAACTGGATCCGCACGGAGATCCCATTCCCACCCGGTCGGGAAAATTCCGCCAGCATGATTTTATCAAACTTTCCAAGCTTGAAGCTGGGGAATCGGGGGTAATCTCCGGGGTAAGTGATCACAGCAGCACGTTCCTGATTTACCTGGAACGCCTGAGTATGGTGCTGGGCAAACGGGTTACCTTGCTGGAACGAAACGAATATGATGGTTCGGTGGTGGTGGAAGGAAGCGGGGGAGAAAAAATTTATCTGAGCAAGGAAGTATCTGGTAATATTTTAGTCACGAATTGATGGCACGCGAAAAAAGTCACGAATCGCTGAGCGAAGTGCATTCAAGCGTCGCGATTCCCACAGGGAAAAATCCATGGAAGAAATTTCTGGCCTTCATAGGCCCGGCCTATCTGGTAGGGGTGGGGTACATGGACCCCGGGAATTGGGCCACGGACCTTGCCGGAGGAAGCTATTTCGGATATTCCCTGATCTGGGTACTGCTGATGTCCAACCTGATGGCCCTGCTGCTGCAGTCCCTGAGCGCCCGGTTGGGGATTGTACGAGGGCTGGATCTGGCCCAGGCTTCCCGCAATACGTATCCGCCGGTGGTGAATATACCGCTGTATATCCTTGCTGAAATCGCCATCGCCGCCACAGACCTTGCCGAAGTTATTGGAATGGCTATTGGCCTGCAATTGCTATTCGGCCTGCCCCTGATTGCCGGAGTATCCATCACCGTACTGGATACCATTCTGGTCCTTTTCCTGATGAATAAAGGTATCCGGCTGATGGAGACCTTCATCGTTTCAATGGTTTCCATCATTGGTTTGTCTTTTCTGGCAGAGCTTTTTATCACCCAGCCTGAGATCGGGGAGATCGTGCGAGGATTTGAACCGTCCATGCTTTCGGGCAATGCCTTGTATATCGCCATCGGCATCATCGGAGCCACCGTTATGCCGCATAATCTGTACTTGCATTCATCGCTGGTGCAAACCAGGAAACTGGATAGGAGCAGGAAAGGGCTGCGGGACGCGCTGAAGTACAATTTCTTCGATACTACGATTGCCCTGAACCTGGCTTTCTTTGTTAATGCTGCCATTCTGATCCTGGCTGCGACGGCCTTTTTCAAGAACGGTATTCAGGTGGACGAGATCCAGGATGCGCATCATTTGCTGGAAGATCTGTTCGGTTCCCTGGCGCCGGCCCTGTTTGCCATTGCGCTGATCGCCGCCGGACAAAGTTCAACCATTACAGGTACGCTCGCCGGGCAGATCGTGATGGAGGGGTACCTGAACCTGCGGATCCGACCCTGGCTGCGCCGGCTGATCACCCGTATGCTGGCTATTGTTCCGGCCTTTTTTACCATTCTTTATTTTGGAGAAGGTGCGTTGGCAGCTTGTTGATCCTGAGCCAGGTAGTACTCAGCCTTCAGCTGGGCTTCGCGGTCATCCCGCTGATCCACTTCAATAGCGATCGCGCGGGAATGGGCGAATATACCATCAAACTGTGGGTGAAAATTCTGGCCTGGATATCGGCTGTTATTATTGTCGCACTGAATGTAAAGCTGGTGGTGGAAAGCATCGGCGGTTGGGTCGGTGAGGCGGAAAACCCGGTTTATCTGTATATATTTGTCGTGCCGCTGGCCGTTGTGATCGGAGCGTTGCTGTTGTATGTGACCTTTGGGCCGCTTATTCAGCGTGAACGGCGCCATCGGAAGAATATTCCTCACGGGGAAGCAGTGAGCATTGCGCATCCCGATAAGCTGGAGCTGCGGAAAATCGCCCTGACCATCGATTTTTCCAGGAATGACCGGGATACGATCCGTTACGCGCTTATGCAGGGAGGGAAAGAAGCATCTTACCTGCTGATCCATATTGTGGAATCGGCCGGGGCGCATTATCTGGGCGGAGAAATCCGGGATTTTGAAACCCGGAGCGATGAGGAAAATATTCAGAGGTATGTGGAGGATATCCGGCAGCTGGGTTATGAGGCCGATTACCGGATCGGATATGGCAGAACCGCAAAGGCGATTGCCAGGGTTATTCAGGAAGATAATTGTGATTTCCTTGTGATGGGCGCGCACGGGCATCGGGGGCTGAAAGACATTCTCCTGGGCACTACGGTGGATGCAGTGAGGCACCTGGTAAAAGTGCCGGTGCTGATTGTCCGGAAAGAAGAATAAAAGCATGAAAGACATCCATATCAAAAATAAAAAGGCGCATTTCGAGTATCACATTCTCGACCGTTATGTCGCGGGACTGATGTTGCTGGGAACGGAGATCAAATCCATCCGGGAAGGGAAAGCGAATATCAACGATGCTTTTTGCTCTTTTATCGGGGATGTATTGTATGTCAGGAACATGCACATTGCAGAGTATTCGCACGGTTCGTTCTATAATCACGAATCAAAACGAGACAGGGTATTACTTCTTCAAAAAAATGAACTGAAAAAACTGCGGACAAAGGTGAACGAGAAGGGATTGACCATTGTCCCTTTGCGGATATTCATCAGCGACCGTGGCATTGCCAAACTGGAAATCTCCGTGGCTCAGGGTAAAAAGGAATACGATAAGCGGCAAACCATCAAGGAACGCGATACCAAACGGGAAATTGACAGGCGCCTCCGGTAAAATCGGACCTTGTTAACGGATGATCGTTAATGAACCTGTAAGCGGCTTCAGAATACCGCCGTTGGGTCGTATAAGGTAATAATACGTTCCCACAGGTACCGGCTCATTATTGAATTTTCCATCCCATTCCTCTGCATATCCTCTCGAAAAATAGAGCCGGTCACCGTTCCGGTTAAATACCTGCACGGTTGCGTTGGGATATTCTTCAATATTGACGATCCGCCAGGTATCGTTCACCGCATCACCATTTGGGGTGAAGGCATTTGGTGCCTCTAACCGCGGGTAAACAAAAACGGTTACTTCGTCAAAAGAAGTGCATATTCCGGGGTTATCAGCAGTGAGCCGGTAGGTGGTGTTTTCTGCAGGAGAAACGGTAGCCTTAATGACGGCAGGGTCTGATATTCCATCGGCTGGTGTCCATTGAATGACTTCTCCGGTAGCTGTGGCCTGGAAAACGATGGAATCTCCTTCCAGGATTTCCAGATCTGGACCTGCATCTGCCGTAGCCGCCGGAAGTACCGTGATGGTGTCTTCAAGTTGGTGTACGGTTCCGCCTGGCGCCGTAAAAGTGAATAAAACCGGATATTTTCCGGGACCCAGACCTTCGGAATGAAACAAGCTGTCACGGAGGCCGGGCCCGGAATACACCCCTGTTCCGGGAATATTATTGCGGACACCCCCTCCGGTCAACACCACGATCTGGCCTTTGCAAACCCTTCGGGGAGAAAGATTAAAGAAGACATCAGCAGGTGGATAAATCGTTGTTTCAGAGACCGAACGATTGTTTTCTGTGATGGGATCAAAAACATCAGACGAAATAACGGCGGTGTTGGTTGCCGTAAAAGCTGTGGCATTGGACCTTACCGGAATCCGTACAGTCAACAGGCGTTCGGTACCTGAGGCCATGGCGGGCAATGTGGGCCAGGTAATGCGATGAGTTGCCGGGTTGTAAACACCCCCGTTGGAAATGCTCATGGGGGCGTTTAAGTTTGCGGGCAGTTCATCGGTAATAGTTACCTGTAGCGCTGTGGAAGGCCCGATGTTTCGCACCAGTATTTCGTAACGGACAATGCCTGCGGAATCAATTGCAATGGTGCCTTCTTTGACCACCTCCACGTCGGCGGCTGGTGTGATTTCGGTGGTAAAGACAGCGCGGTTATTTGCAGGGACCTTATCATGAAAAGTGCCCGTGACCGTCGCTGTGTTTCTGGTTGGACCCACTCTTCCGGGAACTCGCACGCGAACGGTGACCATGGCGCTGTCTCCTGGCGCCAGCAGAGGCAGCTGCCATGTTACCGGATTGGCCAGGCTGTCCACCGGCTTCAGGTCAGCGGATACGAAACGCATTCCCGACGGAAGCCGGTCTGTCAGTAAGATATTTTCGGCCGGGGAAGGTCCCAGGTTAGTGACTGTCAGGGTGTATTCCACCTCTTCGCCAGCGTAGGCGGTGTCCGGGCCATTCTTTCGCACCAACAGGTCTGCCGCGGGCATTACCTGGGTGTTTACAGAGGCGCGGTTATTGGTGGTGTCGGAATCCCTGTAGGTGGATTGAATAAGGACCGATCCCACCAGTTCCAGGCTTTCGTCCGGCGCCCTGACTTCCACCACGAGGCGACGCACACCATTCATGGGGAGGGAAGCAATGTTCCAGGTAATTTCCTGTCCGTTAACAGTGCCGCCTGCAGGATTAATGATCTCCAGTTCAGGGGGAAGGGTAGCGATAAGGGTCATGTCCCGGGCAGTGGAGGGTCCATGGTTTAGAGTGGAAATGGAATAGGAAAAAATGTCGTCCTGGTAAACGGAATCGGGAGCATCTGCAAGGACGGAAAGATCAGTGACCGGAATGATGGTGGTTGCTGCTGTATCCCGCTGTCCGCCTGCGTTGGCACTGTTGATAATCTCCGGAGCATCTGCGGGTGCCCGGATCCGGACCTGATGCGCTACGGTACCACCCGGCTCCAGCGAAATGGCAGGCCAGGAAATGCGATGGGAGCCAGTATTATAATTACCGCCATCGCTTTCCAGGAATATGGTGCCCAACGGGAGTTGGTCAGAAATAGCCAGTTCTGATGCGGCGCCCCGCCCGGTGTTGGTTGCCTGGATCGTATAGGTTAATTCATTGCCTGCTTCCGCTTCTGCTGGTCCGG
>DATCYD010000259.1:0-13744 GCA_036570465.1 Anseongella sp. | reverse complement strand
GCCGGCGGATCCGGTTGCAGCGAGTTATTTACTACTGGCGCTGAAAAGCTATGAATTTTACGGGAACCGGGAAATCATCCGGGATCATTACCAGGGATTAAAAGCATGGGTGGATTACCTGGTCACCCGCACCAATGACGGAATCGTCAACTACAGTTATTACGGCGATTGGGCGCCACCCGCCGCGTTCGGCGTGGAAGGAGCCGGATATGGGGCCATTTCCAAAAACACGCCGGGTGATTTGATCTCCACTGGTTTTCTTTACTACTGCGCGGGAATCATCGCAGATATGGCGGAAATCACTGGTAATCAACAAGACATTATTATTTACCGCGACCTGGCAGAAAAAACGGCAGATGCGTTCAATAAACGCTTTTGGAAGGAAGACACCGGAGGGTACGGATCAAACAATCAATCCTGTAACTCCTTTGTGCTTTCCATGGGACTGGCCAAAGGCGAACGAAAGCGCAGAACCCTGGAGAACCTGGTAAAGAACGTGGTTGAACAGGAATATCATCTGACAACGGGTAACATTTGTACAAAGTACCTGTTAGAGTCACTGACCGAAAACGGACACATTGATGCAGCCTACAAGATTGCCACCCAAACCACCTACCCGAGCTGGGGATACATGCTGGCAAACGATGCTACCACCCTATGGGAACGGTGGGAATATGCCACAGGAGGTTCTATGAATTCTCATAACCATCCCATGATGGGATCCGTGGGCTCCTGGTTCTATAAATATTTGCTAGGCATCACCCCTTCCATCGACAAGCCTGGCTTTGCAGAATTTATGATTAAGCCATACATTCCAACTTCACTGGATTCCTGCAGTGGAAGCTACCTGTCTATCCGCGGAGCGATAAAAAGCGCCTGGAATAAAAAATCCAATGGAAGGATGCAGGTAGAAGTAGGAATTCCGGGAAACAGTACGGCTACCGTCTATGTGCCAGCTACCAGTCTCCATAAATTGACCATTGATGGCAAGGCGTACCGGAAACATCCTTATGCGGTCTATGAACGTCAGGAAGGCAACTACGCGGTATTCACCGTGCCTTCAGGAAGGTATCATTTTGAATCAGAATGGAGAAACTGATCATACGTTTTTGATTATTGAATGAGACATTTTATTTTCATTGTCGTGGCCCTGCAATTTGCCATTTCCGCACCGGCGCAGGACAAATCGATGACCCATACCGATAAGCATCGCTTTTCAGTGATGAATCTTGCCGGCACGGATGCTCTGGGCAGACGTATCGAACCGGCGGGGAAGGCAGCAGTCAGGGGAAAACCCGGTCAGAAAAAGCATGTCGGACTCTTTTACTCCCTGTGGTTAGGGCAGCATCATTCCGGACAACGTGCCATCTACGATATACAGCACCTTTTAAATACAAACCCTGAAGCACTGAATAACCCTCATGGCACTCCTGAAAGCCCAATGCATGAATTCCATTTCTGGGGTGAACCATTGTACGGGTATTATAGCATGAGCGACCCATGGGTTGTAACCCGCCACATTGAATTGCTCACGAACGCCAGCATCGATTATCTTTGTATAGATGCCACCAATACCATCGTTTATGAATCTTCTACTATCAATTTGCTGGAGACGCTCCTGACTTTCCAGAAACAGGGCTTTAATGTTCCCAAGGTGATTTTTTATACGAATACACGATCAGGAAGCACCGTTGAAACCCTGTACGACCGGTTTTACAAATCAGGCAACTATGAATCGCTCTGGTTCAGCCCGCATGGAAAACCGATGATCGTTGGGATCACCGAAGCCAATGGGAACGCCTCAGACATGACCCGGTACCAGGCTCAAAATCAGGAAGGCGGTGTATATGTAGATTTTGTCAAACCAGCGATGAAGAAATATTTTGATGTCAAAGAATCGCAATGGCCAAATGGGGAATATAACAGGCACTCCCTGCCCTGGATGACCTGGCAGTATCCGCAGTGGAATCACAACGGTTCGGTAGCAGTGCCTGTCGCCCAGCACAGCCATACACAGATCGTGGCCAGCAATATGGACCCTGAGAGTAGTCGCGGTTATAACAACATCACCAAAAAGGTGGAACCGGACTGGACTGCCGGAGCTAATTTTCAAACCATGTGGGATGCTGTGTTCGCCAGCAAAAAGAAAGTGAATAACGTGCTGGTTACCTCCTTCAATGAATGGATGGCCATCAAATATGCCAATGATTCAGGCGAAGTCTATTTTGTGGACGTGTATAATCACGAATTTTCCAGGGATATAGAAATGATGAAGGGCGGCTATCATGACAATTTTTACATGCAGCTTGTTCAAAATGTAAGAAGATTTAAGTTTGGGGACAAAACCGGCAAGCAGCAACCGGACACGGCCACCTACACCGATTTCGCCGGTGATGCGCTCCCCAGAGACTTTGCCAACGCAACCGGAACCGGCAAATATATAGATCAAAGCAACCGGAATGATATTACCGAAGTCAAGGTCACTCACGATATCAAAAACCTGTACTTTACGATAAAAACCGTTGCCGGCATCACCCCCTATAACGGAACGGATCTAAACTGGATGAATATATTGATCCGGTCCCGCGGAAAAGAAGATTTCGCAGGCTATCATTATATCGTTAACCGAAAGCCCAAATCCCGGACAACCAGTATCGAAAAGTCCCTGGGAGGATACAATTGGACAACTTGCGGCAAGGCGAAATATACGGTAAACGACAACCTCATGCAGCTAACGATCCCGCTGGCCAATCTGGGGTTATCTGCAACGGATTTCGAGATCGAATTCAAGGTAGCCGATCATGTCACAAAATACGATGACATCATGGATTATTACACGACAGGTGACAGCGCACCGTTGGGACGATTAAACTTTAGCTATGGTACACGAAAAAATACGAATTAACTTCGCAGGAGTGTTTTTTACGAGTTTGTTAGCGACACTTTCGCTTTTCTCCTTCCCTGGATATTCCCAGGTTGAAAACCAACAGACGGCCAATGGCACCGTGTACCGGGTGGTTATAAAAAATGCCGGACCGGCTGATTCTGCCGTGTACAACGTTTACATTCCCGAAGGCGTGGACACCTTGCGGGGCGTGTTTATCCACCAGCACGGCTGTGGCATGGAAGGACGTGGAGTATCTACCGCCTATGACGTGCAATATCAAGCATTTGCAAAAAAATGGGGATTGGCAATCGTTGGTCCGGATCTCTATTATAAAGCAGGATGTAATGAGTGGGGTGATCCTGAATCCGGTTCCGGCCCTTCCTTGCTGACGGCGTTGGAAAAAACCGGAAAGGCATCGCGGCATCAGGAATTAAAAGACGCCCCCTGGCTCTTATGGGGTCATTCCGGCGGCGGATATTGGGTACTGGCGATGATGAAAACCTATCCTAAAAGGATCATGGCTGCCTTTTGCTACTCTCCCGCTTTTGATCCCTCCTGGGATTATTCTGAGGATGCCTTGAAAATACCCGTAATGATCCGTCATGCAGGAGCAAATGACAGCAATTCTCCCTACGGAAAATGTTGGGAAACAGCCTTGAATACGTTTCATAAGCTACGGTCAGAAGGCGGACTTGCCAGCATTGCCTTTACCCCTTTCCAAAATCACAATTATAGCTTTGTTCGCTATATGGCCATTCCTTTTTATGAATCGGTGCTTGCAAAGCGCCTTCCAACAGGAAAATCGGTTTCATTTGAGGCCATGAAGGATATTCATAAATCCCGTGGCTGGTTAGGCGACACCTTGCTCTTAAACACTTTTAGCTACACTGAACGCATTAAAAATCGCCGGGAGATGTCCTGGCTACCGGATTCCGCGACCGCAGCTAAATGGAAAGAATACAGCATCACCGGGACGGTCATTGACCGGACACCCCCACCCTCCCCTTACGGGTTGACAACAAAACGCCTGCATAATGTAGCAGTAGAACTGAGCTGGAAAGCCGATGCCGACATCGAATCGGGTATCAAGCATTTTAATATTTACAACGGCAACCAGCTTATCGGCCGGTTTCCGGAACATGGCGCATACCAGCGTTTTGACACCAACGGAGACGATGCGATCCCCATTTCAGACTTGCCGGAATTAAAAAAGGTGGTCATCTTACCTGTTGGCAAATACACCAACATCCGGATCAGCACCGTCAACCATTTTGACCTGCCGTCATCCCGGGCGACCTTTCCGGAATTTGAATAACGTATAGCCAAAACCGTGTAGAAGGAAACAACCAACCTTTCTCAGGTCTGATTTTTTGTTAACTTTACCTTGGGACGTGTCAACCATACTTTGACATGTCGTCTGAGCCCGTTAGAGGTTAACAGGAGTTAGCATGAAATACCCCACCAGTTTAGATACTCCGGAGAAATCCAAACCAGAGGTGACCGGATTGCTGCACAGGATGTCCAGGGGCGATAGGGAGGCTTTCCGAAAAATCTATCACCTGTATGCGGGAGAGTTGAACAAATACATTTTTCTATTTACCCGTTCTACCGAAGACACAGAGGATATTTTGCAAGAGATATTCGTTAAACTATGGGAGAAAAGGCAAACTCTCACCAACATTACCTCGTTCCGGGGTTACCTCTACCAGATGACGCGCAATCATACTTTCAACTATTTCAGGAAATCAAAAAAGCTCAGGACGGTAGATCTGTCGGAACGTGAAGAAGAACAGTTTTCCGGCGCCGACGCAGCTGACCAATTGTTATACAAACAATACCATACCCTGGCCTTGCAGGCAATCAACCTTCTTCCGTGCAGAAGAAAGGAGGTTTTTCTGCTAAATCTTAATGAAGGCCTGTCTCAACAGGAAATAGCCGACCGGTTGAAGGTTTCCAAATCAGCCGTGAAACAACATATGTCCATTGCGGCAAGATTTATCCGCGAATACCTTCAAAAACACGGTGGCCCACAAAATTAACGCTTGACCTGTCCTTTTTCCGGGAAACGGTGTCTTCTATAAAGAAGAACCGATACAACCATGGATAAGGCAGAAGCAAGACGCTTTGTTGAGAAATATATAACAAATCAGCATACTGTTGAGGAACACCAGGCATTTCATCAGTGGTTGCAAAGCATGCCCTCTGACGAAAAAAAGGAATTACTGGATGAATATGCGAACTTGTTACAGCAGAGCGAAAAGCATTTTCCGGCTGACCCAATCCTGCTTGAGCGTATTGAGGAATACATTGAAGAAGGGACCCCGAAGCAAATCCATGCTCAACCCCGGTATATCACATCCAGCCCATCTCTAAAATCCGTTCCTTCTTTAAAAAGGAGATTTCTTTATACAGCCGCGGCAGTCATTGCCCTTCTTGTGGTATCGGGAGTTTATTGGATGTCAACGCTTAAACGTCCTGATGCTCCGGCGATCACCGGTACCAGTGAACATATTCAGGATATTCCCCCTGGAGGCAATAAAGCCGTGCTAACCCTGGCAGACGGATCCAAAATCTCACTAAACGAAGTATCCGGAGGCACCTTGGCAATGCAGGGAGAAACAAAAGTGGTCAAATTACATAGCGGGGAGCTGGCTTACCAGCCGGAAAGCAGCACAACCAGTCCGGATCCCGGAGATCTGCTTTATAACACCATTGAAACGCCTCGCGGCGGGCAGTATCAACTGACCTTGCCCGATGGCACAAAAGTATGGTTAAACGCCGCCAGTTCACTCCGGTACCCGATTTCATTTAAGGGACCGGATCGGACAGTTTTCCTTACCGGTGAGGCCTATTTTGAAGTGGCCTCCTCTCCCGCCACCATCTCATCTTCTGACAAAACTGCTAAGAAGCCTTTTCATGTCCGGGTAAATGACATGACCGTAACGGTATTAGGAACACATTTTAATATCATGGCTTATGCCGGCAAAAGCCAGATAGAAACCACGTTGCTGGAGGGGAGTGTTCAGGTAAATGCAAAGACAACCAACACAGATCCCGTACAGTTATACCCCGGCCAGCAAGCCATTCTGGATAAGAACAACGCCGGTATTAACGTTGCGGAAGTGAATACCGAAGAAATAGTTGCCTGGCAAAAGGGTTATTTTCAGTTTAACCGGGCCAACATCTATGCCATCATGCGCCAGGTAGAGCGATGGTACGATGTAAAGGTGGTTTACGAGGAACCCATGCCAAAGGAGGAGTTTATTGGAAAGATCAGCCGGAACGAATCCTTATCGAGCGTATTGAGAATATTCAAACTAAGTAAAATCAATTTCCGGATAGAAGGCAACAAAATAATTGTATTTAGATAAACCCAAACCAATGATTATAGCAAACAATAGCAGTTAATATCTAAACGGAATTTCCTGGAAAATAAAACTGGCGCTGCTGTAACAGCGCCAGCCACTTCACAAGGCCTTAAGCCTTATGGTATCATTTAAGATAATGCAAAGTTATGAATTTAACCTGGACTTCCTGTACCATCCGGGGTATGGGGAAGATACTATTCAAATCGCTCCTTTTCATGAAAATAACCGGCATTTTACTGACAGTTGCATGCATGCATGTGGGCGCTGCAAGTTTTTCGCAGAAAATCAGCCTTTCCGCAACCGATGTGCCTCTTGAAAAGGTTTTTTCACTGATCGAAGAACAAAGCGGTTACTATTTTTTCTACCGGTACCAGGAGGTGCAACAAGCACTGCCTGTGAGTCTGGACGTGAAAAACGTTTCCATTGAACAGGTGCTGGATATTTGCCTGAAAAACCAACCATTTACCTGGTCCAGGGAAGGAAAAACCATTGTCGTTTCCATGAAGCCCGGGGGCCTGGATACACCGGTTCCTCCTATCCGGCAGCGGGAAATAACCGGTACTGTTTCAGATTCAACCGGCCTCCCTTTGCCTGGGGTAACTGTTCAGGTCAAGAACATGCAACAAGCTGTAGCCACCGATGAAAACGGACACTATGCCATCCACGTTCCAGGTGAAAATGCGGTGCTGGTCTTTTCCTATTTAGGCTTTAAAAGCCTGGAAATCGCTATTGGCAACCAAACGGTAATCAATGCCATCATGCGCGAGGATGCCACTGGATTAGAAGAAGTCGTTGTAGTTGGCTATGGAACACAGTCCAATGCGAAAGTAACAAGTTCCATATCGCAAATATCTTCAGAAGATTTACAAGTTTCCAAAAGACCGGTAACGAATGTTCAGTCTGCATTGATTGGAAGCATCCCCGGTTTGTCAGTTAATCAAGCCAATGGCCGGCCAGGGACTTTTTCAGGCCTGAGAATAAGGGGGATCAGCTCAACGAACGCAGGAGGTCCACTGGTGCTGATTGACGGTTTTGAAGGTTCGGTAAGAAATGTCCATCCTGGCATGATTGAAAGCATCTCTGTATTGAAGGATGCTTCGGCGGCTGCCATTTACGGTTCACGAGCTGCCAACGGAGTTATCTTAATAACCACTAAAAGCGGTCACCGGAATAAGCCAATCACGCTTACCTACAACGGTCATTTTTCCATGCAAAACCCGCCATTGATCCCATCGACGGTGAATTCATTGAAATTCATGGAAATGTTTAACAGAGCCCAGGTAAATGATGGAACATCTCCTGAAGATGTAAAATACAAACAGACTGATCTCGACAGGGCAGCCAGTGGTTATTACCCGGAAACGGTGTGGCCTCAGGAATTATATAGCAAAGATGCCGGTCAGCAGACTCATAGCCTCATCCTTAGCGGAGGTTCTGAAAACACCAGCTATTCATTGGGACTGGGTAGAATTGGTCAAAAAGGGTTGATCAAGGGAAGTGATGATTATACCTTGAATAGTATCCGGGTTAAGCTTGAGTCTGACATTACACCCTGGCTGACAGTGGGGACAAATTCTGAAATATCAAACAGGGAAACCACCTCAGTTCCCGGAATAAACAATTCCGCATTAAGAGGACTGCCCTTTTTTCCCATAAAAACTGATAACGGAACTTATGTTTATAAAGGGGGAACAGGCCTGATCAACCCGGTTGGGTCTGCAGAATCCGGGTCATTTGACCGTCAGGGCAGCGACACCTATGATATCAGGCTGTTTGCTAAATTAAACCTGTATAAAGATCTCGTTTTCGAGCAAAAAGTAATTTTCTATAAAGACAAGGTCAGCCGAAAAACATGGGAGAACACCTTTGATTATGTAGAATTGGACGAAAGAGACCTGGACCATGTATTATCCTCAACGCCGGCCAGCGCTCAGAGCAGAAGTTTATTCATGTCCTCTTATGTGAGAGAAGACATCAGAACATTAACGTCGCTCAGGTACGAAATGCAAAAAGGGAGTCATTTCGGTTCCGCGTTTCTCGGTTTCCAGACAAGCGAATGGGAGTCGGAATTATTTTCCGCTACCAGAAATAATTTTTCCATTGACAAACTACCCAGTTTAAACCTGGGCCAGGAAGTACTGGGCTTGGGCAATCATTCTTCGCAAACAGGAAATATCGCCACCGTCTCTCTGTTTGGCCGCCTTAACTACGATTTTCAGAGTAAATACCTTGTTGAATTCAGCTTCAGGTATGACGGCAGTTCAAAATTTTCACCAGATAATCGTTTTGGATTCTTTCCCTCTGTTTCTGCGGGATGGGCCATTGAAAAAGAACCCTTTTTTGAAAACATTGATTTCATAGACCGTTTAAAACTAAGAGCTTCATGGGGTCAGCTTGGAGATGCCGGTGGCGTGGGGCCCTTCGAGACCACACAACTCATCAATTTTAATCCCACTGGTTACCCGTTTAACGGAAAGGTGTATCCACAGCTTTCACTGGCAGGCCCCGTTAATCCTGATCTATCCTGGGAGACGGCAGAAATTACCAATATCGGACTGGATGTGGTGCTCTGGGGAGGAAAGCTTACTGTCACTCCCGAATATTATATTAACAACCGCAGCGATATACTTGATAAGCTGGTGGTCCCTGCTGAATACGGATTAGGGAATGTACCGGGAAACGTTTACAGTGCCAGAAGTTGGGGATGGGAATTGAATGCGGCACATAGGAATCAGATTAACAATTTCAGTTACTTTGCCAGGTTTAACATTTCAAGTTACCGAAGCAAAGTAACCGATCTCCAGGGAAGAGGCCCCCTGATCAGTGAAGCTCAATACACCAACGAAGGTCTCCCCATCCGGAATTACTACGGATACGTAACTGACGGATATTTCAATACACCGCAGGAAATAGACCAATATGACGTGGATCAGTCCGCGGTAGCGCCAGCCTACGTTGGGGGACTCAGGTATGCAGATCAAAATAACGACGGACAGGTAACCCCGGCAGACCGGGTGGTCATTGATGAGAACAATCCGGATCTTCAAACAGGTTTAACGCTGGGATTTTCTTACAAGAACTTCTCCATCTCAACCCATCTGTATGGTATGCTGGACAGAAATGAACGATGGGCCGGTACCACGGTGATGCAATTTTTCCCCTGGCAGATAGCGCCTTTAGAACTTCATACTGATCATTGGACTCCTGAAAACAGGGATGCGCTCTTTCCCGATATTGAAATCACACAAACAGACATGCCATTCAGTACCCATTGGTATAAAGATGCCGAATACATCAAAGTGAAGAATATCAATATTTCCTATGAATTGGGAGAAAAGCTATTAAATAAGCTCAAAATGATAGACGCATTGACATTCTTTTATTCCATTGAGAACCTGGGGACATTATGGACCAATTATCCCGCTTTTAAGTATGGATGGGATCCCGAACTTGGAGTCAACAATATTGCTTATCCAATCCCCGTAACCCATTCTTTCGGTTTTAGTGTCCAACTTTAAAAAGAAGAATCATGAAAAGTACCTATATTACACTTCTTTTAATAATAATGATTTCAGGCGGATGTGAAGATTTTCTTACCAGAACCCCCGGAGACACCTATTCCGAAACTTCCGCCTATCAGAGCCTGGAAGATATGGTTGCTGCTTTAAATCATTTATATACATTTTTGCCACGTCCAGGCCTGAATCCCAAACAACCCGTCACCTTTGGCCTGCTGACATATATGTGGACAAACGATGCCTTAAGAAGAAACACAAATGGAATGACATTTGGAGCCGATTTGTCATGGGTGTCTTCTGATCCCCATGTAACTATTTTTTACCGGTATCGTGAGATCAGAGACATTAATGAATTTATTGTCAGGGTCAGCAATGCGGAAACGGAAGACCCCGAACTGGTAGCACGAATGGAAAAAGAAGCGCGGTTTATCCGTGCATTGTTATATGAAAGAATGTTATTCGCCTATGGCAACGTCCCCCTGGTCACAGCGCCCACTCCTCCCGATTTCTTTCCCGAACCAGCTTCCAGAAAAGAGGTGTTTGATTTTGTGATATCTGAATTGGATGCTATCGATGACCTTCCAACAGTGAGGGACTACCCTTCCCCGGACCTGGGCAGAATTACCCGCGCAGCTGTTTTGACACTAAAAGCACGTGCCTATTTAAACGCAATCGCCTGGCATCCCGATAAGATAGCAATGTATGCAGGGGCGGAAGCGGCCTGTAAAGTCATTGTGGAAAGCGGTTTCTATAAACTGGAAGAGGGTATCGAAGGATTCAAGTTTTTATTCACAAAAGCCAGCGATAATAATTCATCAGAGTCTATTCTGGAAAATCAGTATTTAAAGGACATCAGGACGCATTGGCTTTCAAGATCGTTTGCTCCGGTTGGCGCATATACTGGTCCGCGAGGACCACAGGTAAACTTCAGCGCCGTGGGAGCTACCGCCAGTCTGATCGAATGTTTTCAAACCATAAACGGGTTAGATCCGGCAAATGACCCCGAATACAACCCTGCTAACCCATGGGAAAACCGGGACCCCAGATTCAGAGCATCCTTTATCCTTCCGGGAGACACCTTACCTGCTAAAGGATCCGGAGCTTTCACGTATGTATTTCAACCCCATCCGGAAGTGGGATCCCCTGCTGATGATATCACGGGACGGGTAAATCCTACCGGTTATAATTTCCGGAAGTACGTAGATTTTTCGCTTGAATCCACCGGGGCAGATTATACAAATTTTACCATTTTCCGATATGCAGAAGTTTTATTAATGTATGCCGAGGCCCTGGCCGGGCAGGATAAAAATCCAGAAGCGCTTTCTTATCTTAACATGGTTCGAAACCGGGTCAACATGCCCTCCTATCTACTCACCAACCTTCCGGAAGTGAAGGCAAGTACCGGTAACAACCTGATCGATGCCATTTTACTGGAACGAAGAGTTGAATTCGTAGCCGAGGGCCCTCAGCGCTGGCTTGATATCTGGAGATATAAACTTGGGTCAAAAGTATTTGAAGGGGGAATAGCCTATGGTATTGCAAAAAGCACTACAGCCCCGGGAGATCTGGATGGAGAAAAGTATGTGGCTATGAAAAGAATCTGGGATGATAAACTGTATTTACTACCCATCCCACTGTCAGCCATCGATGCCAATCCTAATCTGACACAAAATCCGGAATACTAGTATGAAAACACTTTTATGGGCCATCACCTGTCTGTTGGTTGTTGGAAGCTGTAATAAAAATTCCAATCCCGGGAATAAATCATCCAATCCCCAACGGCCTAATGTGATTATAATCATGGCTGACGATATGGGATACGGAGATCTGGGCTCATTTGGCGGAGACGGGTCCATCCGTACCCCAAATATTGACCGGTTAGTAGCCGGCGGATTGAAGTTGACAAATTTTCATAGCAACGGTGTTGTGTGCAGCCCAACGAGGGCTTCATTGATGACAGGTTTGTATCCGCAAGAGGCAGGTATTGCCAGTGTAGTCACCGCAAAGCACCATCGGCATACCGGGATGAGTCCGGATAAATACACCATTGCCGAATTTCTTAAAGAGGAGGCATACAGCACAGGGATCTTTGGAAAATGGCATCTTGGATATAAACCCGAATTTGGCCCCATTGTGCAGGGTTTTGATCAATTCCGCGGGTTTGCTAGTGGAAACATCGATTATTTCAGCCATATTGATCAAGCCGGATTCCCAGACTGGTGGCAGCAAAAATCACTTCATCCGGAAGATGGCTATCTGACGGAAATAATCACAGATCATGCCATTGATTTTATAGAACAAGCACAGAAAAATCCTTTCTTTTTATATTTAGCACACGGGGCACCTCACTACCCTCTTCAGGGTCCCAATGATACGGCTTACCGTTCTGCCCATGGCGATTTTCCGGTTATCGGGAACAGGAATAACAAGGAAAAGACCTACCAGGAGATGATTGAATCCCTTGATCAGCATATTGGCCGCTTATACACATACCTGGAAGGCCAACGGCTGTTGGAAAACACCCTGATCCTGTTTTTTTCCGATAACGGAGCTGCCCATAATGCGGGATCCAACAATCCATTCCGGGGAGCAAAAAGTTCGGTGCATGAAGGCGGGCACAGGGTTCCGGCTGTATTTTACTGGAAGGGGGTCATTGCTCCGGGCACAACAGACCATATCGTCTTAACCATGGATATCTTCCCAACCATTGCAGCCTTTCTCAAAAAAGACCTGAATGAAAAAACTCAGGTGTCAGGAGTCAGCGTTGCTCCCTTGCTCCTTGAGGCAGATCAGAGAACTTCTGAAAAACAAAACCCACGCACTGTATTCTGGCGCTGGTTCGCCAATAAACAATTTGGGAATCAAAAGGCCGTACGAAAAGGTCCGTGGAAACTGGTATTGAACAAGAAAGGAACGGCGTTATACAACCTGGATCAGGATACTGCTGAGACCAGAGACCTAAAGGCAGGGCATCCTGAGATATTAAAGGAGTTATCTCATGCCCTGGAGCAATGGGAAGAAACGCTGAAAGACGATAAAATCACAGTCAAAAAGATAAATTAACTGAATAGTTAAAGTCCATGTACAATCTAAAAACTTTATTGAGTATTCTGATCTGTCTGATCGGATCGGCTACCTTCGGGCAATCCAATAAGGAAAAACGCCCTAATATCATTGTTATTCTGGCGGATGACCTTGGATACGGCGATGTGTCTTCTTTTAACGAAGAGGCGGCATTCCAAACACCCCATATTGATCAGCTTGCTGAAAACGGGATTGCTTTTACGCATGCCTATACCACGTCTTCTGTTTGTACCCCAACCCGTTACGGACTACTAACCGGAAGATACAATTGGCGGTCAAGGTTAAAACAATCTGTTCTGTCTGGGTTCTCAAAAGCATTAATTCCTCCCGACCGGATCACGGTGGCAGATGTGCTGCGCGATCAAGGTTATTATACCGGATTTATCGGCAAATGGCACCTGGGCTGGGACTGGCAGTTTGAAGCCTCCCCTGAAAACATCGATAAGTTAAATTCAAGGCCCAAAGTAGATTTTAGTCAACCTGTTAAAAACGGTCCCGAAGAATTGGGATTTAACTATTCCTATGGATTTTCCGGTTCCCTGGATATGGCGCCTTATGTGTATGTTGAAAACAGCACGGCCACCGTCGTGCCCACGGAAACCTCAGAAAGCAAGACCAGCAAGGGATGGTGGAGAAAGGGTCTCACCTCCCCCGATTTTGTTCATCAGGAGGTATTACCGCATTTGACAAAGAAAGCCATTGGTTATATCAACGAACAAGCCGGCGCCGGACAACCGTTCTTTTTATATTTCGCCTTACCGGCTCCACATACTCCTATATTACCCTCCAGTGAATACATTGGCAAAAGCAACACCAATCTATACGGGGATTTTGTACTTCAGGTTGATGGCGTTGTGGGACAGATCACCCAAACGCTGAAAGAGCAG
>DATCYD010000258.1:0-5884 GCA_036570465.1 Anseongella sp. | reverse complement strand
TCAGGGTTCGCTTGTCATGTATCCATTACTTGCCTTTGGTTCGGAAAAGCAAAAGCAGAAATATCTTCCAAAATTGGCTGATGGATCATTGATGGGATGTTTTGGACTAACCGAACCTGATCATGGGTCCGATCCGGGTGGCATGACCACCAGCATGAAAGATGACGGCGACTACGTGGTGCTTACCGGCGCTAAGATGTGGATATCCAATGCTCCCTTTGCCGATATCGCCATCGTGTGGGCAAAGGACGAAGCAGGTAAGATAAAAGGCTTGATCGTGGAGCGGGATATGGAAGGCTTTAGTACACCGGAAACACATCATAAATGGTCTTTGCGCACTTCTGCAACGGGTGAGCTGGTTTTCGATCAGGTAAAAGTCCCGAAAGAGAATATTCTTCCAGGTGTGGAAGGACTGAAAGGCCCGTTGAGCTGTCTGAATCAGGCGCGTTATGGCATTGCCTGGGGCGCTATCGGAGCCGCAATGGATTGCTACGATACGGCCTTGCGTTATTCCGGGCAACGGACTCAATTCGGCAAACCCATTGCCGCTTTCCAGCTACAGCAAAAGAAGCTGGCTGAAATGATCACAGAAATTACCAAGGCACAGCTACTGAACTGGCGGCTGGGGATGTTGAAAAACGAAGATCGGGCAACACCTGAACAAATATCCATGGCCAAGCGGAACAATGTAGAAATGGCTCTTCACATCGCGCGGGAAGCCCGGCAGGTACTTGGCGCGATGGGGATTACCGGAGAATACTCCATCATGAGGCACATGATGAACCTTGAATCAGTGATTACCTATGAGGGCACTCATGATATCCATTTGCTGATTACCGGACAGGATATTACAGGAATCAATGCATTTGGGGAAGCTTTTTAATCTCCACCCTAACTCTTGAACATTTTTCTCATCGAGCGTCCCAGTTTGCTGATGCGTTCCAGGTTCTCCTGGATGGGAGAAACTTCCAGTCCCTCGCTTTCGAATCGGGATAATCCGGGGGGCACATTCTGCTCTGGAAAAATAGCAATAAGGCTGTTCTCGGTAAAATGCTTACTCATTCTCGATGGAATCTGATCCATCTCCGACTGGTAGGAAATAGTTCCCCTGCGGGCACACACCAATACAAGCATGTCGTCTTTTTTCAAGTCCCTGGAGACAACAAGAATATCCTGGAGATCGTTTAAGGTTTTAAATGTGGCATCAACTGATGGCTTTTTATCCACCAACAGGTCTTTCAGCAGATTCTGCAAGTCTCCGTGGCAGTAAACAATCATATCAGCGCCGCTTTGTTTTGAGAGATTCTTTATTTTTTTGATCCACCGGTTGAAACCAACTTCCAGCTGCGCGTTACGGGGAACCACCAGGACCATCCTGCGGAGCGTATTCAGCGGTTGCTGGAAGCTAACCACCGAGATCATCTGGCCGGTTCCATTCAATAGGTTGTCCAGAATGGAGCCGAAAAACCGGTCGGTGGCGCTGCGTTCTACCCAGCCCATGATAATATGGGTGATCAAATGCTCTTTAGCAGCCCGGACAATGCCATTGGACACATTCAGGTCCACCCGGGTCAGTAGTTCTACCGGCGTTTCGGCGGCAGAGGCGTGTTTTAAGGCCTTTTCGAGCATTTTTCCGCTTTCCAACAACTTTTGTTGCGCTTCTTCATCGTCCCGGACAACGGCCAGGGGCTAAATAGGCTCGGTATAGGTACGGTCAGAAATATAAAGCGCATAATCAATGCGCTCTTCGACAGTGCTGGGGTTGGCAAGAGGAATCAGAATACGCTCATGAGTTTCTGGAAGCTCCGGTTTTTTGTTGCTTTCCAGAAGTACCAGTTGACGGGAAGCGCTCTCGGTTACGAAAGAAGCAATCAGGCAAGTGATCAGGATCAGTAAAATGGTGCCATTGAGGACGTTTTCACTCACAATGCCCAGGTTAAACCCGATCAGGATCACCGCCAGGGTTGCTGCCACACGTGAACCAGTGAGTCCAAAGATCAGGTTGCGCTGGGCGGCAGAATATTTAAAGATTAACTGAGCAATCCATGCCGCTATCCATTTGCTGAAAATGGCAATGGTTGTCAGGACGCCCGCCACAATAAGTGCCCGTTCACCGGAAAAGATCACTGTCATATCCACCATCATTCCTACGCTGATAAGAAAGAAGGGGATAAACAGGGCGCTTCCCACAAATTCAATGCGATTCATCAACGTGGATGTATGTGGAATCAGCCGGTTCAGGGCAAGTCCGGCCATAAATGCGCCAATGATGGGTTCCACTCCGGCCAGTTCCGCCAGGAATCCAGCAAGGAATACCATGGCCAGAACGAATATATATTGGGATGTCTTTTCGCCTTCAACCTTTTTAAAAAACCAACGGGCAATTATAGGAAATCCAATGAAAACGATCGCGATGAATATGGCCAGGGAAATGGCAAGCCGAATCCAAAACCGGGCGTTCAACGTACCTTCAGCCGTTCCGGTAATCACCGCCAAAATTAATAACACCAGGGTATCGGCGACAATGGTAGCACCCACAGAGATCGTGACCGCTTCATTCTTAACGAGACCAAACCTGCTGACAATGGGATAAGCCACCATGGTATGGGTAGCGAACATGCTGGAGATCAGAACAGAGGCCACTATGTCGAAATCAAGCAGGTAATAACAGATGGGCAACCCAATGAACATGGGAATGGAAAAGGTTAGCAAGCCCAGGATCACACTCCGGTTGCGGCTTTTCCTGAATTCATTCATATCCAGTTCCAGGCCAGCCAGGAACATGATGTAAAGTAACCCCACGGTTCCAAACAGCACAATACTACTGTCCCGCATAAGTATATTAAAGCCATTCGGTCCCACCAGGATCCCTGCCAGGATCATGCCCAGTAAGCTTGGGATGCGGAAACGTTTGAGTATGATGGGAGAAAAAAGAATGATGAACAATACCAGTGTGAACACCAGTACGGGGTCAGTCAGTGGGAGGCTGAAATTGAACAGTAACCACATGCATTCAAAGATAAAGACTAAAGAAACAAAGGGCTAAACTTTGGCCTTAAATTATACGAAGAGGTCATCACTTCGCCATACGCGCCCGCAGTACGTATGGCTATGAGGTCGCCCCGAAGGGTTTCAGGAAGTTCCACCGCCTTTCCGAAACAATCGGAAGATTCGCAAATGGGTCCCACCACATCATATTTAACTATTTCGTCGTCACGGCTGACCTCTGCCCCTGAGGTTCTGGCTTCGCCGCTCAGGTTCTCAATTTTATGATAAGCATGATAGAGGGCCGGCCGGATCAACTCGGTCATTCCCGCATCCACTACCGCGAAATTAGTATGAATTCCCTTTTTAATATAGAGGGCCCTTGTTATGAGGCTTCCACATTGCGCCACCAGGGCGCGACCCAGCTCAAAATGAACTTCCTGACCCGGCCTAAGGTCCAGGAATTGTTCAAAAATGGCAAAATATGTTTCAAAATTGACTATCGGATGTTTATCCGGCTCATGGTAATCCACTCCCAATCCTCCGCCTACATTTAACAGCTTGAAGTGAACACCACGGTTAGCAAACCAGGCTGTAAATTCATTTACTTTAACGCAAAGACTTTTGAATACATTTTCATCTGTTACCTGAGAACCGATATGAAAATGCAGTCCAATGCACTCGATGTGTTCCAGGACCTGCAGTTTTTCTACGATCGTATTGAATTCCCAGGAATTGATGCCGAATTTATTCTCCTCTAGCCCCGTGGTGATATAATGATGCGTGTTCGCATCTACATTCGGATTGATCCGAAGGGCAATACGCGCCTTTTTGTTCCTGGCGCCGGCAAGTGCGTCGATCACATCAAGCTCCTGAACCGACTCTACATTGAAGCAAAAAATATCCTCATCAAGCGCGTAATTAATTTCCCTGTCTGTTTTGCCAACGCCGGCAAAAACTATCTTTCCCTTCTCAAAACCGGTTTCCACCGCCTTCTCCACTTCTCCGCTACTCACGCAATCAGCCCCGAATCCTCCTTCAAGAATGATTTGCAGCAGCTCGTCCCTAACGTTTGCTTTCAGTGCATAATGAACATGAAAATCGCGCTTGCCGGCAGCCAATTTACAGGCGTTTACTGTTTCACGAAGTAATCCAGTGTCATAGCAGTAAAAAGGTGTTTCCTGTTGTTGAAAACGTGCAAGTTGCGCGGCTGTAAACATATTATTCAAATAAGTGCTGTAGTGCCTGCAGGGCCCGGTTCTTATCAGCGGTATCCAGCAAAATGGAAATATTGTTCCGGCTTCCGCCATACGAAATCATTCTCAGGGGAATTTGCCGGAGACTGTCCAGTACACGAGCGGCAATACCTGCCTTGGAAGCCACAAAGTCACCCACCACACAAATAATGGTTTGTTCACGATCTACCGTGATCTGTCCAAAACTCTCAAGCTCCTCTATTATCTCGTTAATATTCTTTAAGTTATCAATGGTCAATGAAATGGCTACTTCAGATGTGGTGACCATATCAATGGGTGTTTTGTAGCGCTCAAATACTTCAAAGACCTTCCGGAGAAAACCATAAGCCAGCAGCATCCGGCTACTTTGTATCTTAATGGCGCAAATTCCCTCTTTTGCCGCCACCGACTTGATCTCACCTTCGCTTCGCTGATCGCTGATAATGGTTCCAGGAGCCTCCGGTTGCATGGTATTCAGCAATCGGACAGGCACCCGGTATTTCTGGGCTGGAAAAACGCTGTGGGGATGCAAGATCTTGGCACCGAAGTAAGCCAGCTCCGCGGCTTCTTCAAATGACAATTGTGCGATCGGACGGGTATTTTTTACCACCCGGGGGTCATTGTTATGCATGCCGTCAATGTCGGTCCAGATCTGGATCTCATCAGCCTTCAGGGCAGCCCCGATCAGGGAAGCTGTATAATCACTTCCTCCACGTTTCAGGTTATCGATCTCACCATATGAATTCCTGCAGATATACCCCTGGGTAATGAACAATTTATTGTCCGGATGAAGGGCAATTAATGCCTTCAGTTTTTCTGAAATATAAGAAACCACCGGCTCAGAATCTTCATCGATCTTCATGAAATCCAGGGCTGGAAGCAATACGGAAGGGACTCCTTTTTCTTCCAGGTGGTAATGAAATAAGTGAGTGGAAAGCAGTTCGCCCTGCGCCAGGATTACCCGCTCATGGATGGGGGTAAAAACACCACTTGAGAAGGACGAAAGGATCGAAAAATGCGCATCAATAAGTTCCTTGGCTTTCACGCGGAATTCGTTACTCACAAACAAGTTTCCGATAAAATCTTCGTACTTCTCGTTGAGCGACTCGATCAGGTAGGCCGGATTCTTACCCTCGGCATATTCCCGGCAGATTGCCACCAGTTCATTGGTGGTTCCGGCCACAGCCGATAATACCACGATTTGCCGGTCCTCTGTGTCGATCAGCGAGATCAATTTGCGGATTCTTTCAGGGCTTCCTACCGAAGTTCCCCCGAACTTTAATACTTTCATGCGATCTATTCGTCTCTAATAAAGCGCAAAGAAAGCAAATCCTTCTGAAATTTATCCGTAAAAGCGAGAAAATCGAAACAGATTATGGTCGAACAAAGGTATAAACCAGGTACAGGGGCTCGCCATTTACCTCTACTTCGTCGCGGAGTACCATTTCAGTTTCGTTCAAACTCAGGATATCCAGGCGGTAACCCACGTTATTATCCATCGGGTCCATCGATTCATCCAGCCGCTTGAACTGAAACTGTTGTTCGCCTGTACCGGTTTTGTGAATCGTCCAGCGAATGCTTCGCTGCAAACCGGCCTGACAATCAGTCCCTGCATTTAACGTATAGGTTCCCAGACTGTTTGGCCGGGTCAAGGACCAGGCGCT